>CAYGIR010000108.1:0-1542 GCA_964349985.1 uncultured Candidatus Saccharibacteria bacterium | reverse complement strand
CTAGAGAGTATGTAATCGAAGTACCTATCCCAGACAGAAATTTACCAGCCTAAAAGGCACTTATCCCTTGGCTACAAGTAATATTTTGCTAAGATGTAATTATGGATAAGAAGTTCTCAATCAAACAGTTCAATCAGCGTTTTGTCCAGTACCCCAAAACCTAGACCATATCAACTGAGATATGTGAGACAGTTGGGATGGTCTAGGTTTTGGGGTACTGGACAGAGTGAGAAGCCCTACGACCCTGCTTTCAGGAACAAAAATTCATAAAGTCTGTGAGAAATTTAAGAAAAAATAGTGAAGAGTGTTGACTTAATATATGAGGTCTTATGCATAACGCTCGTGTATACTATCTTATCAGAGGAAGCAAAATAAATAATATGTCAAACCAATATACCTTTCAGCATAAACTAGAGCTTGGCAAGCGTCTGTTTGAGGTATCTTCTGGGCAGCAACTTGCGTGGGTCGTTCGAGCGAAAATGGTCGGCGTGCGTTTTTCGTCTGCGTATCTGTCTATGTTTCGTCCAGACGGTACCCCTTTATACACCGTCGCAGTTGGCTATCCTGAGGATGGATCCCTAGCCTGCAATTACGTAGTTGCCAGCGCACCCGATCAAAAACAAGTCTTACTGATCAAGAACAACTTTCTTGCCTCAAAGTTCACACCCCGGTGGCTAATTCAGGATGTTAATGGTAACGAAATAGCAATCATTGAAGGCAGCACGTCCCGAAGTATCTTGAAACTACTGCTGGGATTCGTGCCGAACAAATACCAGATTAAAGCCAACGGGCAAGTAGTTGGCAGTTATCAAGAAAAATACCAGTTTCTACGAGTGTTTTTTCGGATGAAACTTGTACTTGATGCCGACTGTAGACGTAGCTTTGTGGTCGCTTGTAGGGGTTATAATGGTAAGCTACGGTAAGATCAGATAATTAACATAGAGAGTAATCCGTCAAAATATGCCAAACTTTAGAGTCCTAAAAACCACCAACCAAATTATGTCCAGGATGGATCCCAAACGGGCCCGACGCTACGGCATATATTGCTTGATACTTGCACTTTTCAGTGCATTCATGACATTTGCGTTGTTTGATTCCGCCCGTATTCCTAAAGGGTACATTAAAACAAGCGGTATCATCACGGCGGTTGATTGTGACCACGTCAGTTATTCATTCTCCGTCTCGGGCCAGCAGTACTCCTTCACTCAGTCGCCACCTGGTAGAACCTGCAAAACTCCCAAATCAGCTATTGGGGATACAGAAACTGTTTACTATGACCCAGTAAATCCCAGCAACCATCCGACAGTTTTCATGAACGTGGCTTCAGGCATAATCGTGGGGATACCTAGTACTATCTTAACTATATGGCTCGTATATTTTTCTACGAGGTTATTTTCGGTCTACAAGAAACGGAACGATACTCCGACACGACAGTTACAAATTTAAACTCGATCCGACAAGTTAATTGTACTCAAGGGATAAGTGCCGCCTAAAATTATTGACCACCGAAGACATGTGTAGTATAGTTTATCTGTTACCAAA
>CAYGIR010000107.1:0-1554 GCA_964349985.1 uncultured Candidatus Saccharibacteria bacterium | reverse complement strand
TCTTACCTCCCATAGCACCAATCCGTGCCATGTGTTCTTTGTAGGCTTCTTCTGAGCCGTATATGTCGATTTGGGATTGTTTGTTACTTGGCATGTGTCTCCTTAATAATTATGGCTTCGGTTACTATTAGCTTCCCCTGGACCACCAATGCTTTTTAACTTCTGGTATCATTTCCATAGGTTCGTCACTCAGGTAGTACAAAAATGTTCCAGTGGCTTTGCCGTTGCGTCTGACTCGTTCACAGTAGATGTTGTGGCCATCATGTCTCAGCTCCGCAATCCGTGAACTGTATTTCAAGCTGATTTTAGCTAGGTCGTAATTTGCTACGCCATGCTTATTATTGTTTTTTATGGTTCTGAATATTCGTGTTGATTGACTTAGTGTGTCGCTCATAAGTAATACTTTGCCCCTTCTATTGCGTTAGATATTTCCATTAACCAACCTTGGTCTGTCGCAAGTGGTAATGGATACCCTGCTTCGGCTGATTTCTGCATGAACTTGTCTATAGATTCCGCCATCTCCTCTTTTGTGAGGTCGGCAGAGCTTCTATAGAACGTCCTGCCTTTTTTATCGTATTGGTATAGTGATTTGTTGATCTCCTTATATATTATTTTAGCTTCGTCCGCCGTATAACCAAAGTGTAAGCCGAACGCTGATATTATCAGGTGCAAGTATGAATTTTGGTTCAAACTCCTCTTAGGGCTGATTTTCTTAACTTCAACCAACGACTTTTTGCCAGCTAGGTCTGTTAGGTACCCAAATGCGCTCGCCACTTCTAGGTCATTAGTCAAGTTGTATTTCATCAACAGCCTCCAACGCTTTAGCTATCTGATCTCCAAAATCGTAGTCTTTATATCTTTTCTCCAACTCATCAACTTGACTTAGTAACTTAGTAACTTTTAGATCAATCTGTTCAATATAGCTTTCGCTCCGTGGTACAAACTCTAGGTAATACTTCGAGCCGAACTCTATTTCAGGATCATACACCATGAAGTGTCCCCAAGTCTTATGAGCAATCCACATCTGAAATTGCATTTGTGCGTAGTAAACATCTGGTATGCCATGGTCAAAATATTCTACCAACGTACCCGTGTTAGGGCATTTGATTTCCAGTAAACCATTGTCACCTACGGTTCTATCAAGTGATGCGCCAGCATCTAGCTTCTCGTGTTTAATGAAACCTAGCGTTCGAACATCTAAGCCGGTGACTTCCCCATAAACAGTAGCTGCTTCTTCTTCGTGGTCGTTGCCCCATGCCATCTGTTTAGTGCCGAACCGTTTTGGCTTACCTGATAGTCTTTCACCGACAAGCTGGTACATGTAAGCATAGTATGAGCGTTGTGGTTTTGGTGGGATTTCGGGTTTTCCGTTGGGGTATGTTTTGGTCGGTTGGCCGGCAGGGGTGCCTTTCGTCCAATTAACTATGTCGAAACAATGGCTGGCTGTTGCCAATCCAAGTCGCTCTTGCAACCATTTCTCTGAACCCTGGTCTGCTACATCAAAGCCCATAGCCATTAACTGTTTGACTTCTTCTGGGCTTAGATCGCTTTCAT
>CAYGIR010000106.1:0-1679 GCA_964349985.1 uncultured Candidatus Saccharibacteria bacterium | reverse complement strand
ATGGATTCATAGGTAATTAGGGTAATCTTCTGCAATAAATATTTCGACTAACGTTCGCGCGTATACGATCTACGCAGTATATCGTATACGCGCTGTTGTCCGATCGTACATTTATATCTCTCCAAATGTATTTCCCGCGCGGTGTTTTAGATCAGTGAAATAGAACTACCTAAAAAGCATGTGGTCCAGGACTGAAGGCAGCTACAAGTCCAAAGAGAAATCCAATACAAATTAAAGTGTATAGGATGCCAAATCCTACCAAGGCGAACATCGAGCGGGGTTTACTAAAAAGTATTTTTTTTAAGCCCCATAAGGTCAGAATGGTGGCAGCAGCCATGTCAATTTCCATTAAAATAACAATTGGGCGTCCCTGCACGCTTTGGTTGACAGTATCGTATTGCTGTTTGTCAAAAATATTTTGGAGCGGAATAAAAATGATTACCAGTACAAGGCCAGTTAGAAAAGCTATGATATATTTTCGAAGACTTTTTGGCTGTGTATTGTCTATAGATTCTGGCATAAAAGTTTCTAGATTAGTGCTCTTAAATTTGTTTACGATGTTAATTTGCACGGATATTTAGTTCTCCTGAGTCAAGCTTTGATGTTCCGCACACTCGGCCACATTCTTCACCAGTGGTAAATGGCGACGTTGAGCAGCCAGAACCATTGAAATAGACACAGCGATCTACCGTTGCGTCGTAGTGCCAGCCAGCATCAAGTTTGTCACATATGAGACCAGACGTGCCGTTATTCCAAGGTTGGTTGCAGAGTTGAGATTTCTGGCTGGCTTGGTTTGTGTTTGAGACTGCGTTGATATTGCTGTTTTCTTGATTCATTACTGTAACATTCGCATTGTTATTTTCGGCCTTGTTTGAATTGCCAGCCTGAATAAGCAGGTAAGCTGCAACTCCAGCTGTCAAAACCACGCCAACCATGATCAGTACCGGCGCCCAAACAATGCCTCGTTTGTTTTTCATATAAAAAGGGTTAACCAATTATCAAACAAATTGATTATTCTCCGAAAGAGCCGCGCGGGAAATTCACTCAATAAGATAAAATGTATGTCGGACAACGTTTGCGCGTCATACGCGGCGGAGCGAAGCGGAGTAGCGTATACGCGCTGTTATCAGATTTGTTGCGTAATGTTTCAACGGAGAAAAATATTCTTAGGGGGTGAGGGAAGTCTTGGGCTTCCCTCGTGTGGGTGATACAACTAATGTGTGAAAAGAAAATCGCTGTACCGTTCACGGAAGTTGCAAGGTGCTCGGGTTGTAGTCGTTGGGGTATTACTGGGTATCGCTCTTGATCGTTGAGCGTGTCCCATCTTCGTTGATTCGATCGAGGCGAAAGGTGTGTCCTGGCGCCCCTTCGAATTCAAGACAATCTAACATCCAGAAGTCATACTGGCCTATTGCGGCCTGGTCGTTGTTAGCGTCGTAATCACTGATGTACTCGACGTTGTTCCTGACTATGACCATTTGGAACTTCATGTGACGCTCCTTTCGATTGTAATCCCAGCGGATTGCTCTGAGCTAAATCACCCCCTAAGAATATTTCGTTGTTAAAGACCAATATGCGATCTTAGAACCGAACGTACTGATGTGTCAATAGCAACATTTCTGATAACGTTTGCGGATATGAGAAGTTGCTGCTTCGATCCGGCGGTACAATATTACCAC
>CAYGIR010000105.1:0-1703 GCA_964349985.1 uncultured Candidatus Saccharibacteria bacterium | reverse complement strand
ACCCAGCGGAAAGGACCGACACGTAGACAAATAGCGTTTTTGATGATATAGTTTTCGTTTATGAGCGAGCTTACCCCTCTTGATAACGTAGTCGTAGCTAAAGTAGGCACTAGTGTTTTGGTTGACACCTGCCCTGACGGACGGCAAGAACTAAACATGGAAGCCTTTCAGCGAATCGGTCGCGACATTATTACTTTGGAAGAGTCTGGTGTTCACGTAGTCTTAGTTACCTCCGGGGCAATAACGGCCGGCATGGTAGAAGATGGAGTAACAAAAAGGCCCGACCGCAAATCCGAGATACCAGAATTGCAACGATTATCCAGTATTGGCTGGCGTCCGCTATTGAATGCTTGGGATGAAGCCCTACTAGGTAGGGTAACGGGCAGCCTACAGCTGACCAAGCGAGAATTGGATCTACTAAGACCCGAGCGTAGCGAAGCCGTGCGAACCACCTACTCCCTGCTAACTCACGGCAATACGCCTGTTGCTAACGAAAACGATGCCATTACGCACGCCGAAATTGAATTTGGCGATAATGACACCTTGGCAGCAACTTACGCTGTTCACTTGGGTAATTCGGCTCTGTTTGGAGCAAACATACGCTTAGTTTTATTAAGTGACGTCCATGGTGTTTATAGAGACAGGCATGATCCGAGCACGATTATCAGGGTAATTGATGACGTTGCAAAATATGAACACCTGGCTGGTGGTGAGGGCTCCAAGAACGCTACCGGTGGTATGAAAACTAAATTTCCGGCCGCGAAAATTGTAACTCAAGCTGGTATTGAAATGTGGATTACCCACGGCAGAACAGATAACGCCATCCAGCGGGCTTTGAGCGGTGAGATTGGCACCAAGTTTTTGTCCAGAGCAGCATAAATTAAATAAAGAGCCCCTCCAATAAGCGGTGCGTCTAGTGAGTAGCTTCGCCCATATTGTTGTATTTTAACCAAAAAAGGTTTGATACTATTTACAGCACTAGCGTTTTTGAGATACCATGATTTTAGATGAAACAATACAAAAAAAGGAAAGCTAAATACTGATGGCCAGGGAGCGGGTACCAAGATTGAATAATTTTGGGCTCGTTGTACCGCCATCTCCAGAAGACTTTGACTATCTATCTTTGACTCCTGTTAAGAAAAACCAAAGTGCTGTTAATCGTCATCATTTGTATTGGCCAGAGCGACGTTATAAATCATCTAAGTTATCTGTGGACTTTAGGAGACACAGGCTTAACAGCGTCTGGATACCGCGTACCCAACATGACGAACTGCACTCACTGTACGACGGCATCCCAATCCCCGCAAATGATGTTATGGAAGCCTACTTGGACGAAGCAACGCTACTTGACGAACTTGATGTCTGTGTCAGTGCCGTAACGATGATTAACGATGCCCTCTACGAAGGGAGGGTTGTTAATTGCGAAGAAACTGATGAAAATATACAGTCCAAACTAGAGAGAATTCGTGGCGTAATTGCCAGGATTAGAACCTTTGAAATTATTAGCCCTGAATTGACACAATCGACAGTAGATCAGGCCAGAACATTGGTAACAGCTTAGAATTAACCTGGCAAGGTGTCGCAGACGCTAGGATTGGCGAAGAAGTCGTTACCGACAGTATGCCCTTTCGCTTCACCGGACGACACAATCCATACCCTAAACTTTTTATGAATTGTGGTGAGATATCAACACTCATTAAGAC
>CAYGIR010000104.1:0-1763 GCA_964349985.1 uncultured Candidatus Saccharibacteria bacterium | reverse complement strand
CTCGAGCGAAAACTGTTTTGTCTGAAAGAGAGGTACCTGAAGGTACATCGACCTGGCCTTCCTGTCGGAAAGACAGGAGGTTCGGAAAGACAGGCGGGAAGAAGAAAAACTGTTTGTAGCCGAGGTTATTCGGTCTGGGGATGAGAGAGTTTTGCGTAAGACTAGTATAGGCCCAAAGAGACCCGCCGCCCCCTAAGTAGTGGATGTCTTGACGGCATGCTGTCACAGCGTTATAATGGTAGTATGACAACTAAAGCAACTCTTTATCTTGATTCCAAGATGTACCAGGCAATAAAAATGCGGTCAGCAGAAACTGGTCAGACTATTTCTGGGCTTATGAATGACGCCTTGCAAGCACAGCTGAGTGAAGATCTAGAAGACATTACCTCCATTCACTCTCGATTAGCTAAAAAAGAAAAACCACTCACTTACGAGTCAGCCCTGCAAGAACTGAAAGCAAGTGGATCGATATAACGTTCAGATTTTACCCAGTGTTATTCGTAAAGACTTAGCAAAGTTGCCAAAAAACGATGTTCAGAAAATCATGGAGCGCATTAAGCAACTCGGCGTAAATCCACGACCTGTCTGGTCAAAAAAGCTATCAGGAAGAGAAGAATACCGAACACGACAAGGTAATTATAGGATTCTTTACGTGGTAGAAGAACAGATTAGAGTAGTTCAAGTAACGAAAGTTGGTCATCGTAGTAGTGTTTATCAATAAAACGAGATCTAGCTATACTGGACTTACGCGACTTTAGAGCGTAATAATTTGTGACCCAGAAGTGTCGACCGTACCCAAATATACAATATGAGGGATAAACTGATAATTGAACGGTAGCTCGCCAGTGCCAACGAGCGTTTTGTAATAATCCACTGTAGCTTGCGGGACTTCCTGAATTGTCTCTAGATCAACATCTTTGCGGAATCTAGTCCCACAAACCCCAGTAATCGCGGGTTAATACTCTGCTTTTTATAGTGTCGACCTATTTATATCTAAACTTTTTGGGCGAACACTAGCGCGTTGATTGATTTAGCTCCGGCTTTTTTAAGAACTTTTGCCATGGCTTCCAGCGTTGCACCAGTGGTTATCACGTCATCAACCAGTAGAATATCTGCCTTTTTGACGATTTCTGGTTTTATCACCATAAACGCGTCATTCAATTGGCTAACTCTCTGCTTACGGTCTGCCCCCACTTGACGAGTTTGAGTCAGCCGAGTCACGGCACGCACCCACAGCAAAGATCTCTTAACGGCAATCCCACGGGCAAGCAACATCGCCTGATCATAACCACGCTGACGAACCCTAGTGGTGGCAGTAGGAACAGAAATTATCAAAGTATTGGCATGTACAAAGGGCAGTAATTCATCCATAGCCCTTACGACTGCCAGGTTTGCTACTCGCGCATGCTCGTATTTGTACAAGCGCATAAGCTCTTTGGCGGCATTATCATAATCTGTCCGTACCCAAACATGCCGTAGACCGCCGTCACGTCGACAAGACTCACAAACCGCGAAGTCAATCGCAATATGCTTGCAACGATAGCAACGACTTGGCAGAGCAGGGAATGCATCGGGAGCGCACCACTCACAAATCAACTTCCCCTCATTGCCACAAACCAAACAATCATGTGGTGCGACGATCGACAACACGGCATCAAGTAAGGGCATGACTCTATTGTAAACTCGAAATCCGAATATCGAAATCCTGAACAAATCAGAAACCCGAAGCACGAAGCACTAAACAATTACGCAGACAGTCGGGG
>CAYGIR010000103.1:0-1783 GCA_964349985.1 uncultured Candidatus Saccharibacteria bacterium | reverse complement strand
TATATTGACAAACGTTTAACGATTTGATAGTATTCATATATGCAATTAAAGCTTTCTAATAAATACCAGGTCATCATACCCAAAGCAGCCCGCAAAAAGTTGAACCTTAAACGTGGTTCTTCCTATATGACTGTAAAGAATGTTACTGATAATGAAATTACGTTCGTAAAGTCTCCTTCTTCTAGTTCTGATATAGAAAAATACGCCGGTATTCTAAAATCTACTGATAACCCCAACCCAGTTGCAAATCTTCGTAAGATGCGCGACGAAGACTGGAATTAGTTCATGAAATTAGCGCTAGACAGCAACGTATTTATTGCCTACTTGCAACAAGATGACACGTTCTTTGACCCAGCCAAAACAATTTTGGAAAAGCTTAGCGAAAATACGGTGGTGGCTGTTTTTTCAACTTTAGTATTTGGTGAAGTCATGTACGGGGCGCCACCAAACAGCTCGATTCAGACTATAAAGAGTTTTTTTAATGATTTGGGGGCCGTAAACGTACCGGCAGATAGTGCCGTGTGCTTTAAGGCTGCTGAGTTAAGACTACGATATAGTTCTCTAAAATTGCCGGATGCTATACACCTTGCCACGGCAATTATTGCCAAAGCCGACATATTTATTACCGCGGATAAGCCTTTGGTAAAAATTGCCAGTCTTGAAATCAAAACAATTATGCTAGGTAAATCAATTATATGACCGCTCTCGGTTTTATCGTCCCGTTATCGCCCCATACAGCCGTTTTACCAAATAATGGTCGGGGTCATCTAGTATGAAAAAGTTATTCGTTGTAATCCCCAACTGGAACGGTGCCGAGATGATATCGGCATGCCTCACATCACTCCAAAAGCAGAGCCTTAAGGCATCAATCATAGTTGTTGATAACGGATCGGTTGATGAGTCAATAAAGATTATTGAGGAGCAATTCCCTACGGTATATTTAATTAAACTACCCCAAAATACCGGTTTTGCCGGGGGCGTGAATACTGGCATTCGTTATGCACTGGGTCAGGGTGCGTATGCTGTGGCACTTTTCAATAATGACGCCGTAGCTGATAAAGAGTGGCTGAGTGAATTGGTTACGACCATGGATAGCGACCACAAGATAGGTATAATAAGTTGCAAACAGCTCCGTTCGGATAAAAAGCACATCGATAGTACGGGGGATTTTTATACTATTTGGGGTATGCCGTTCCCGCGTGGGCGTAATCAAATCGACAAAGGTCAATACGATATCTCAGAACCGATATTTAGCGCGCCTGCCGGAGCAACGCTTTACAGGGCTACCATGTTTAAAAAAATAGGTCTATTTGATGAAAAGTTCTTTGCGTATTATGAAGATGTCGATATCAGCTTTAGGGGGCAACTAGCTGGCTGGAAGATAATATACCAACCCAAGGCAGTTGTATATCACCATGTCTCCGCGACTAGCGACAAGCTTGGTGGCTTTACTCGCTACCATGCCACAAAGAACTTTTACTTGCTTTATGCCAAAAACATGCCTGGTTGGCTGTTTTGGAAATATTTACCATTATTTGTAATCCAAGCAGCGCGCCTGCTTGCCTCTTCGGTACTCAAGGGTGGTGGCTGGGCGTATTTGCGAGGTCTGGTGCGGGCTGTTTTGCTCACACCACACATTATCCTTGAACGCTATCGCATCCAAAAAACGCGTACGGTATCAATCAAGGACATAGACTCCCAACTCTACAAGCACCGCCCGCCTAAAATGCCTGGGTTCGTTTCTTGAGTGATGCGTCAAATGTTGCTATATCGGTTACTCGAC
>CAYGIR010000102.1:0-1788 GCA_964349985.1 uncultured Candidatus Saccharibacteria bacterium | reverse complement strand
GGTGTACTTCGTCTACGAACAAAATAGTCTGAAGTGCTAGCCTTTGGTTTTGCTTAGCATATTCAATAACCCGAACTACATCTGCCTTACCGGATGTAACGGCTGATATTTCGACAAATTCGGCCCCAACTTCTGATGCGATAATACGTGCCAAGGTGGTTTTGCCGCTGCCGGGAGGCCCCCAAAGTATTAAGCTTGTTGGTTGCTTTTTGTCTATAATTTCACGAATAATATTACCTTGGCGCACCAGGTGTTCTTGGCCCACAACCTCATTCAGATTGCTTGGCCGCATTCGCTCGGCAAGTGGTTTCATAACTCCAGTATATACACTAGACTAGAACACTCATATATGGCACAATAACTTTATGACTGGTTTTGAAGTTCAAAACTAAACCGCCAATTGCGTGGGCGGCGAACTCTTGGGCTGGAGTACAGTAGAATGCCCCGGGCCAGATCCGTCTATTAGTGAAAGCTTGGGCCGCTCGGCGTGTTCTAGCTGTGTGGCTTCATGTCTGAATAAGCTTGAATCAACCACTCATGATCTAGAAACCTTAAAAATAGAAGTTACAGAACTACAAAAAGACCCACTAACTGGTTTACTCACACGTAGAGCGTTTCTGGAAGAATTTGAAGATTATAGAGCTGATGGCAGGCCCTTTGCAATAATCTTTTTAGACATAGAGAATTTTAGTTTATTTAATGACCGTTATGGCCATCAAGGTGGAGATGTAATTCTAGCCGCGGTTGGTGATGCTTTTGGCAATAATATTCGACAAACGGACTCCTTGGCTTTAGTTGAATAAAAACCTTTAAACGGGCATGTTTCCAGGAGAGGTGGCGATGAACTGGTGCTGATGATTGATTTGCAAGACCCAACGGTATTTGATGATGACATTACGCAAGAAAGCAGACTTGCTGGTTATTTAAACGTTGTAAACAGAGCTGAGGGGGCGAGACAACGAATTGAGCGCGAGTTCCCGACCTGGTTCTCGGAATCGCTAGAAAACCTTCAGCTTGTGACTGGCGTTCCCAAAAACCAGCGCATAGAGACCAAGATTAATTTCCATCTAAAAATGGTTGTAAGCGATGTTGGTGATACCCGAACCTTAGAAGAGCTCATACATCTTGCAGACCCCGAAAAATTTAAAAATTTGCGAGGTCCTATCCCTAGCTGGTGCCCAAATTCAAAGGCATTAAATGGCGTATTTAACTTCATTAGGTCTAAAATTCAACCACCGAAAGTTTAGTATCTGCTACAATCACGCCTAGTGACCGTAGAAGACGAACAATTCGACCAGATAATAACTGAAGCTATGGATGAACTCCCGAAAGAGTACATTGAGCGGCTCAATAATGTTGCAATTACTTACGAAGATGAACCCACACCAGAGCAACACCAAAAGTTAAAACTGCATTGCAACCAAACACTTTTTGGTCTGTATGAAGGTATACCACTTACCAAACGTAACTCCGGCTATAGCCTTGTTCTGCCAGATAAAATAACTATTTTTAAACTTCCAATAGTTGCAGCTGCGAGCAGCATGGAGGACATTAAGAAGCAAACAAAACGTACTCTTTGGCATGAAATTGCCCATTATTACGGCCTAGACCATGACCGCATACATGCTCTTGAGCAAAAAATGATATGATTATGATATAAAGAGGTGGGCTTGCTAAAGTGTCAGTGTTTCTTAAAAAACTACGTAAAACGTATAAAAGGCATCAAAAAAAGCTTAAACATTTCGGATTACCTGTAATTATTGGGTTACTCTTGGTTATAAGTGGCAT
>CAYGIR010000101.1:0-1811 GCA_964349985.1 uncultured Candidatus Saccharibacteria bacterium | reverse complement strand
CAGGCTCAGACTCGAAGAGTAGCCGATAGAATTCGGTCTGGGAATGGAGGAGTTTTGCGACAGGTCGAGTTAATCCTCGGCCCCGATACCACAATACGCCATTTTAAATCTTCGCTCGACACTATGGGGATAGTCTGTAACTTGCGCTAAAGCAACTCCTGCCAAGCCAGCCAAATACGCCCGATCAAAAAATTCTCCGGCGTCAATGCGTTGACTAGCCTCCTCAAGCTGGCTAGTATGCGTAAGAATTGGCAAGCCGGCATCCAACGTGGCAGTTATGATAGCTAAACCACCCAAATCAACATCTCTCACAGTTGCATCTTGGTCTAATGGCTTAATCCCAACCCCGACCAGCCCTATAGAATTGGCGACCGAACCTCTACTTATATGTTTCGCAATCGCAAATGATAGTTCCTGCCGAGTTAAATTAAGTGTTAAAGCCAATGTTTCTCGCATACTACCCAGTGGAACGCCCGCTTCCTCAATCACTGTCTGAGTGCTACCGTATGCCAAACATTCATAAGAACACTTATCCAAGCTACGAGCAAATACATCCAAACCGATGTGATCTGTAAAAGACAAAAACGCGCGGGGCTTACCCATAATCCTTTACTTTACAATTTTGCTTATGTTAATGCAAACCCATGAAAAGCACGAAACCCGTTATATCTGAAATAATTTTGCCACACCCCTTAAAAAACCCCGCTCGTCAGCGGGGTTTTGTCTTATCAGATGCCTACAATAATTTTGTAATGCCTGGGTTTGACTAGTTTCAATTTGCTCGATTTTGGTCGAGGTACAATGTCCTGTATCAACATTTTGCTCGTCCTCCTTTTGTTTCAATTATCTTTTAGTGATTTGGTCTATGATTTTTAGTTCATATCATTTAAAAGTTCATCAATTTGCAAAAATTGATCGCTATTGGCTGGTATCAATTCATACGCCAACGCTCCTATAAGTGATATTGCACTCACGTTCCTGCCCTTCTTTTTACCGACAACTAGTTGTACTTTCTAGTTGCCAATTATTGATATTTGTTTTGATGCATCAACACTGGTTATTATACATTGTTTTGCTATATTGTCAATATACTTACATTTGTCATTGTACAATTTGACATAGTGTGCTTAAATACGCACGCAGGTTCCTTATCTGTTAGCTGGTTAAGACGATATGTTTCTTGGTTTGTAAAGAACAGGTTCGGTCGAATAAGCAAGACAAGTAAGTGGTCGTACCTGGTCATTAAATACAAAGGAATATATACATGTACAAATTATTTGTAGGTGGCTTACCTTTCAGCACAACCGACGATGAGCTAGCAGAAATTTTCTCTGCTCACGGTACTGTTGCCAGCGCCAAGGTCATTACTGACCGTGACACTGGACGCAGTAAAGGTTTTGGCTTTGTCGAGTTCGAGAACGACGACGAAGGCAAAGCTGCTGAAAAGGCCCTCAATGGTAGCGATATGGGTGGCCGTAGCATTACGGTCAACGAAGCGCGTCCAAAAGAGGATCGTCCACGTCGCGACTTCGGTGGCGGCGGTGGCGGTGGCAACCGAAGCTGGTAGTCCTATCAGCACTTCTCAAAAACTCCCGTAGCAATACGGGAGTTTTATTTTAACTACCTCCATTGACCAGATCACGCCAATCTGTTAATATTACCTAGTTGAATTGCTAATTGCGGACGACGCCCTTCGACAAGCTCAGGGCGATAAAGTCTGCAAGCAACCTTTATCGCGGGGTAGAGCAGTGGCAGCTCGTGTGGCTCATAACCACAAGGTCGCAGGTTCGAGTCCTGCCCCCGCTACCAAG
>CAYGIR010000100.1:0-1823 GCA_964349985.1 uncultured Candidatus Saccharibacteria bacterium | reverse complement strand
TTGGTGGCGGAGATGTCAAACTAGCGGTTGTACTGGGGTTGTTGGCTGGTGGGGCTGCGGAAGCATTTTTGTTGCTATTTATCGCTTCATTATTGGGAACGTTCGTCAGTCTTCCGTTGCTTGTCAGCAAAAAAATCGGGCGCAAACAACAAGTGCCATTCGGACCATACTTGATTGCGGCGATGTTTATCGTCTATTTATTTGGCAGTAGCATCATTGGGTGGTACAAGCGACAATTTTTGATTGTGTAGTGATTGTTTATTCGTCGATGTCTACGGATAAGTGCTTATGCTATACTAAGCGTTATGACAAAGGGCGAAAAATCTAATGGGTACACCATCGTAGAGGCCTTGTTTTTTTTGGCTATATCAACGTTTTTGTTGGTTATAACTTATGGTGTTGTTGCTGCCCAGCAAAACAAAACTAAATTTACTCAAGCTGTATATGAAATGGAATCTCAGATAAAAGATATGATGAATGATATTTCTACAGGGTACTATGCCGCACCGAATAGGCTGAAATGTGTAGCCAACCCTACAGTCAGTACCACTCCAACTGTAACTTGGCCCTCGCCTTCCCCCGAACTGGGGACTAATCAAGATTGTATCTTCATAGGTAAGGTCATACAGTTTGAACACGCGCCAGGCGTTTACGTAGATTATTTAGTGGCTGGTCGCCGTTTGAACCCTGACGGTTCCGAGGTTACCTCAATCGCTGAAGCCCATCCAATAGCTTTTAACAACTATACTCTTGATCGTAAGGTGCCAGGCAGTATGGCGGTGGCTTACGTAAAATATACGGATGACAATGGGGCTATCTCTGACGCATACGCATTCGGGTTCTTTACGCAATTTGGAAAATACAATAATCTGGCACTGAGTTCTGGTAGTCTGGGCGTAGATTTGATGCCAATTCCTAACACATACTCCCCAAAGGATATACCTATGGAGATCAAAAACAATCTAGCTTCCGTATCAGTTGACGCGCGAGGTAGTATCAAAATCGGTTTTGAGCGCACAGGAGGAAGATTGCAATGTGGCGTTATAACTATAGGTGGCAATGGACGGTCGTTGACAACTGACGTAGAGATTCTGGAGGGCGCGTGCGTAATACCAAGCTAGGTCAGTTCAATCAGGCGGGAGATACCATCCTGGAGGTATTGATAGCCATGGCGGTGGTTAGTCTGACATTGAGTACTTCATTTGCTTCTGCTAACCGATCGCTTAGTAACAGTCGTCAATCTCAGGAACGAGTTATAGCGCTCAAGTTGGCTGAGACACAAATAGAAATGGTCAAAAACCTTGTTATCACTGATCCAGCTCAGGTTTTTGACGCCACGCCATATTGTTTTGAGCTGTCCGGAGCTAAGAAGTACATTGGATATTCTCCTACCACCAATCTAACCGATAATGCTACCGTCAAAACTAATTTTACTCAACACGATGCTGATGCGCCGGGTTGTGTACAGGATGGATTATTCTACCCGGCTATCTTGTATGACCCCCTGACCAATCTATTCACGGTTATTATACGCTGGACAACATTCAACAGTAGTACTTACAGTGAGTCCAGAATAGTCTACAGGATGTATAAATGACGTTTTGTCATCACGGTAGACGAAAATCCACTTCCGATGGTTTTACATTGGTGGAGCTGATGATCGCCAGTGGTGTTTTTGCTATTATCCTACTAATTTGTACAACCGCGTTATTGCAAATTGGCAAAATATATTATCGGGGAATTACCATCGCCAAGACCCAAGAATCTGCTCGATCAATTATGGACACCGTATCTCGCCAACTGCAATTTAATGGTGGCAAACT
>CAYGIR010000099.1:0-1863 GCA_964349985.1 uncultured Candidatus Saccharibacteria bacterium | reverse complement strand
CGCCATAGTTATTAATAAAAGACACCCCAGTATTTCGCCACAAAGGTATAAATCCCTCAGCGACTTTTACCAATATGCCTCTGGTTTAGTGTTTGATAACGCTAAGGAGAAGCTGGACAATGCTACCATTGTTTTTGACAAAAGTTGGTCAGAGGACTTTCGTAGACAATTAGCCCAGTGTTTGCGTGACAGAATGAACACTGAAGGGCGTCGTTTACTTAAAAAGATAAAGATGCAGGACTCACACAAAAACAATCTGTTACAATTAGCTGATTATGTTTGTGGAGTGGTTAACCGCTCCGTTGAAGAAAAGCGGAAATATGCCGAGGACTATAGAGCTCTCATTGAAAAACAAGAAATTCAAGTAGAGGTATCTCCTGAATAAAAAAACTCCCGACCCTATCTCTTGGAAGAGATTGCGGTGGTAACCACCACATTTCGGGCCGGAAGCAATTCCATGAATAATGTAGCATACAAGTCCGGACTTGTCAATCAATCGCCGATTCCGAACCTAAGCTTGTATGCACAATCTATTTTTATAATGGTAAATGAACCTTGACTTTAGAGGTGCCTTCTGATATGTTGCAAGCAACAGTCCTGACTCTGCTGCGTATCCTGAGGAAAGTACCGAAGATGCATCCGTCACCTAAGCAACTGTATGATTATGCGGTCTGCGATTATCCGGCAATTGATGCCGATAATGATCCAGACATCGCAGCCGTCCGTGACCATCTAGAGGCTGGGTGTCCTGTCTGCAAAAAGACGATCAATGAGATTATCGATCAACAGCTCAGCGACGCTATGCCTGGCGAAGGCGAGCACCCGTAGACGCCAACACGACTCACACCCTGAGCCCCAGCTATCTCTGTATAGTTGGGGCTTTTAGATAATGTCCAATGTCTGCTTATATTGTTCAGCAACAACTTATTGGTAACGTACTAAGTTGATTGTTCCTGATTTAAGCACATTGTCTTAAAAGCTTCCAGAATCGCTGACCAAAAGTCCTCCGGTTGCCTTGAGATATAGCTCGTGATGAGTTCATACGAATCTTGCCACAGTACGTTACCTTTAATTTCGGGCCACCGCTGTTGATAAAACTCTGTTAATTGTTCAGGTTTCACCAATTTGGCGACGCCACCACGCGGATCGGGACAGCTGTAAACTATACGCTTTACCTTGTGTAGGACAGCCGTTCATAGACACATCAAACACGGTTCGAGGGTGGAATACAGTTCGATCCTACCCGACATCTCCTCTTTAAGAGACAACCTTTTTGTTGCTTCTCGAATCATCGAGGAGTGTTTTTGTAAAATAAGGCTCCCGGCATGAGAGCCCCAGCTAGAGTGACTGATATTGCGATTCGATAAAACTTCAATGATCTTACCGTCAATTACCAGTACAGCCGTGACCGGATATTCTCCAGCGTCAAGCGCCTCTTGGCTAGCTTTAAGCGCAACCCGCATAATATCTTGTTCGCTATGTTGTATCATTTACTTCATTATCAGTACTAAGCCAATCAACATTCAGATCGACTTGAAATGTTATACTTTTACAATACGGATAGCCTATGAAAAATCAATCTGAATTATTACACGATCGCTGCCAAAAACTTCTCAAAGCATATAAGTCAGGTGAACTCGGTCAGACTAAAATGCCAGAAGACTCTCACCCGAATTTTGGAGTTGGTCAATCAGAACTGAAATTAGCCTATTTTTCTCTACCTATGGCTCTGAATTATCAGCGAGATAGTGATAAGCTTTGGGAAAGTACGCTTAAGACATGGCAAGATGAAGAAACAAGAGAGGTGTTTAATGTGCAACTAGCATCTCAAGTGTCTGAAGAGCGCCTGAGAGCGTGTTTAGC
>CAYGIR010000098.1:0-1868 GCA_964349985.1 uncultured Candidatus Saccharibacteria bacterium | reverse complement strand
TCATTACCAATACAAAAAGCGTAGACATCCAACCCATTATAATTGTTGGTGTTGAACGGTATTGGGTATGGTTCGTAGCCAGATAATTGCACGGGTAAAGAAATCTGCTCTATTATATTCCTAGCCGATTCCTGCGTGCGGGCACTGTTAACGCCTTTGTAGTAATACCTACCGACCTGAATCATAGCCGTAGTGCAGATCAGTAGAATCGTAGAAAAAATAGCTGTCGCTATCATTAGCTCAACGATGGTGAAGCCAACCTCGTGTTTTTTTATCATGGATGCAGCCTATACATCAGATTTACAATATCAAATTTGTTGGTGTTTACTGAAGTGCTGGAACTGGCCGAAAAACGTCCGGCAAAAATATAAAATTCGTTGTCTGGATTGGAAGGCTGTCTTGAATCATACCAAATACCAACCTGATAGAGACCGTTGGCATCAATCCAACACACCCCTCCAGCTTCATCTCCAATGTCAGCACTGTCTATGGGGATAAGCGTTAGGTTACTGT
Organism: uncultured Candidatus Saccharibacteria bacterium; assembly: GCA_964349985.1. Lineage (GTDB taxonomy): Bacteria > Patescibacteriota > Saccharimonadia > Saccharimonadales > CAYGIR01 > CAYGIR01. The sequence goes on along the minus strand of CAYGIR010000098.1, from coordinate 1,355 downwards.
TGATACAAAAAGTGTAGATATCTGGGCCAACTAAATCCATGCCTGGAAACTCGTATCGTCCCGGGCTGGATGTATCTACATAAGTCGGGTTTTTAACAAGGACTTTTAGCCGTTCAACCTGTTCTTCGGCCAGCTTCAACCCCTCTACGCGCTCTTGCGCCTCACGAATTCGCGCCAGACTCTGACTTGATATTCTGTACGACGCACTGAGTCCCGCGCCTACTATAGCCATAGCAATCAGCACCTCAACTATGGTGTCACCACGAATGTTTAACTTTTTCATGGGCATGACACAGACCCTCCAAAAATATCTGGTACAGCGGTGTCGATATTACCAATATGCAGTGCTGTTATCAGTTGCCTGTCATGAGAACTTATCTCTAGAGCCGCCCGCTGACCGGCATCTCCGTGGCGAAGACACGCCACAATTTCTGTCCTTAAATATATCCACGTGTCATCGAAACCACTTATTTGGCTAGCCACTTCGGCTGTCGTGTTGGCCAGATCGCTGCCGTAAAGCGGTACGAGCATGATATCTTCACCTCTGTTTAGATCGTTACCAGAATTTGTCAGACTAGGAAACTCAGTGAATACACCAAAAGAAGATATTGGGATATAGGAAGGAAAGGGGTCAATGGTGGCATAAACACCGGTAACTTCAAAACCACTCAGTATAGAGCGCGTATCTACCGATGATGGTACATCAACAGACAGAGCGACGGGGTGGGATTCGGCAAATTTGGTTGTTTCTACACCAGCCGAGTTAACCCTGCTGCCAAGCACAGTATGAACATAGAACTCATCGCTACCAGTTTTAAGCTGAACAACCTTACCCATAAAGACGCAGTCTTCATTTGTACCCTGCGCACTAGGGGTGCTAGCATCTATGTCGGGAGTGGCACCCGCAAAAGACGTAGAGCACGAAAAGCTACCAGTACTTGGATAAAATCCATCCGAAACATCGTTGACCACGTCAGAAATTTTAGCCTGAAAATCAGTAATGCCCGTAGAGAATTCCGCCCTCCTCTGCTGGCCATTCAATGCCAGTGCAGCAATAAGGAATAAAAAGCCAGAGATAGACAAAAATACCATAACCTCAACTATGGTATACCCACCAAACTCCTTACCACTTACCATATCACTCAGTATAACATAAGCTTTATGGGGTAAACATCGGTCAAATAACTAAAAACACCCTACGATACCAATCAAGCGTTGATGACCCAAATAACTTGACTAAAATAGAGGCGACTATCAACATTGGACCGAAAGGAATCCGACTGGATAATTTGACTTTTTTTGTAAACATTAAGGGCAAGGATATTATCGTGCCGATGAGTGATGCTGTAAAAATG
>CAYGIR010000097.1:0-1903 GCA_964349985.1 uncultured Candidatus Saccharibacteria bacterium | reverse complement strand
TATACCCAATGCCAAAAAACATAAAAAGACAGATCATGTATAATATTGCTAATGATTCTCCTTGATCGGGTAACCAAAGTTTATAATCGCAACTCTACGGCACTTGACCGTATATCTTTACATGTTGAGTCCAAAGAGTTTGTTATCATCATTGGTGCTAGTGGTGCAGGGAAGAGTACATTGCTAAAACTACTCACCCGCGAAGAACGTCAGACCAGTGGCAAGATAGTAATCGGTGGCATGGATTATGACAAGCTCAAAGACAAAGACATCCCACTTCTTCGTCGCAAAATAGGCGTAGTTTTCCAAGACTTCAAGCTTTTACCCAATAAAAACGTATACGAGAACGTAGCCTTCGCGCTGGAGATAGTCGGCTACGGAAATAATGAAATTAAACATACCGTACCCAGGGTGCTTGATATAGTTGGTCTAAAGGGCAAGGAAAAACGTATGCCACAAGAACTATCCGGTGGCGAGCGACAGCGCGTATCAATAGCTCGGGCAATTGTGCGTCAGCCAAAGATACTGATAGCAGATGAGCCAACCGGCAATCTTGACCCCAAATATGCTTGGGATATCATTAAAATATTAGAAAAAATCAATCGTTATGGCACAACGGTTTTATTGACTACTCATAACCAAGATATCGTCAATAAACTCAAGCGTCGAGTTATTACCATCAAGGACGGACGAATTATAAGTGATCGTGCCAACGGTGTGTATAACAAGCCAGAAGCCAAAGAGGGCGTTAGTTGATGAAACATCAATTGATAACAATTGTCAGGATAATTAAAACTGGCGCGCAGAACTTTATACGCAATGCGACTCTTGCCGTTGCCGCGATTGCCGTGATGGTTATTACTCTGACCATTGTATTATTTTCATTGATTGCTAATGCTACGCTAACCCATACTATCAATCAAATTACCGACAACATAGATGTTTCAGTATTTCTCAAGGATTCAGTCACCCAGGAACAGACCACCAAATTGCTTCAAGATATAAAAAACACCCAAAATGTCAAATCGGTTGAATACAAAAGCAAAGAAGACGTGCTAAAGGAACAGCAGAAACCCGGACAGGATAACTTGGATTTTCAGCTTGCCATCGCCCAGATTGATAATCCGTTTCCCGCCACTATCCATATCAAGCCACAAGATCCCAACAACATCCAGGCAATCCAAAATTATTTAGAAAAGACCGAGATCAAAGCGTTACAATCCAATAAAACGTCATATTCTGGCAAGAAAAAAGAGGCACTGGACAACATTACCAGAAGTACGATGTTTTTGCGTCGTGCTGGTGTGGTTGGCATGGTTGTTTTTAGTGTTGTCTCAATATTGATTATTTTTAACACCATTCGTATGGCTATATTTAATCGTCGTGATGAACTGCATATTATGCGTTTGCTAGGGGCTAGTACCTCATACATTAGAGGTCCTTTTGTGGTTGAAACTATCATATATGGTATAATTTCGGCGATTGTATCAGTTACTTTGATGAATTCGTTATTTATTGTCTCGGCATCGGCATTTGCGGCCAGCAATTTTGGTCTACTTGATATCCAGTTTGCTACGGACTATTTCAGGCAGTATTTTTGGATAATTTTGCTAAGTCAGCTTGGACTAGGTATACTTATAGGTGCCGTATCGTCCGCAATTGCTACACGGCGTTATCTAAAATTCAAGACAAGCAAATAGAAATTAGCAAACAGTAAAAGTATTTATCAGCATATAGGGGGGTAGATTGTGCGAATCATTTTGGTATTGTTAGTTATTGGGCTTATCACCCTCGTAATTATTGCATTTTGGAAGTTGTATATTTTTACTCTGTATGATACGATGTTTTTGGTTAAGCCCAAACAAAAAATGAAAATCAAAAAACTTCAGATGCATAGGCGCGC
>CAYGIR010000096.1:0-1919 GCA_964349985.1 uncultured Candidatus Saccharibacteria bacterium | reverse complement strand
ATCCCAGGGTAATTGCATTAAAAAGCAGTTAAGAGCTATATCTTTTTGGGAGCTACAACTACCCCATCGTGTCTTTAGATGCTTAATAGACGCGGACTTGTAAATAAACCCATGTTGGGTAGCTAACGCGTTGAGTCTTTGAGGTAGCAGAGCGCGAGCTTCTTGCTTCAAAGCTCTAATCGCACCTGCTAATCCTATGCGTTGTACCTCTTTATCATCTACCCGCATGTTCAGGGGGATTCTTATCGTGAGATTCGTTTTTGCGACTCGTGCTGTTACGTTCGTACGGGCTTCGGGGACAATAATTATGCGATGTGCCTTGCCGATGCGTTCGCCATCCTTTAGCACAACAGACTGTTTGCCGACTTTTTGTTGCTCTATCCACAGGCTTTTGCTTATTACAAATGCTTGAGCGGTTCGGTATGGTGTCCAGACGGGCATTGTGACTTTAACTGATCCATCATACTCAACCACTAATCTAATATTGCGTGATCCTTTGCGTTTATGCATTTTGACCAGACCTATTGGTTCAATATGTATATCTTTATGCACCACAGGATATGCTAGCTACTTAATCGCGATATTACGCCTTGATGTATCTACACGTCCGCCACTGTTGTTTGGCACTAGGTTTACTAGTGCTGGTTTTGCGATACCAACTGTGGTTTGCTGTGATTGTAGTAGGCCCATATCGTACAATTTCTTTATGACAGCACTGCGCTGAGTAGGGAATGTGTGTTTACCACTGATAACCATATAGTTTTCTGACAGAGTGGGATTTTGCATGCCACTTATTAGTGATTCAAAGGTAGTTCTGTCCAAAGAGTCACTGTATTTATCATCAATCCTTCGCCGATCGCGCTTAATGCTACGAGTAAAGGCACTATCCGCATCCAGTTGGAACCAAACCAATATTGATTGAGATTTATTGCGACGAGCAAGGTCACGGAGTTCTCGGCGTTGACTTAGTCTCATGGCGTTCATATCAAACACAACACTGATGCCTGCGTGCAGTAATTCTTCCGTCATGTATTCCATAAGATGAGTTACGATATCATTTTCCTGACGATCATAGCGACGCTCTTCGAATAATTCATGTCGTATCCTATCACCCTGAACATGAGCGGCCTGTAGTTCATCACAAAGTTGGCGAGCGAAATAGGTTTTACCAGCACCCGGAAAACCATAGAGTAAAAACAACGTTGGTTGATTCAACATAAGTTTAGTCATCACACACTATATTATAACAATTAATAGCTCAGGGCAAAACCTCGGTGAATGCCTGCTCGTCCAATATGTCCATTTTTCTGGAATCAACCGAATATTATCGTAAGTCGAGTATCGTCAGAATCTATTGAAATAATCCATCAAGATGATACGGGTCAATGCTCTAGCCTCTCTGATAAATTCGACAATTGATTCTGTTAGACTTGTCTCCGAAAATGATAATTCGTTGGCATTATTAAACCTACCCGAATCGTGAGTGTTGACGCCGTAATCGACGGTATAGTTTTTTTGAATTTTATACGCTTTTTGCTCAAAATGGTCCGCTGTGATATTTAAAAAAACATCAACTGGACGTAGTACTGATCCTATAAACGTTGCGCAGGCGAAACGTAAACTGGTATTTAGATCGCTCCGGCGATTACTTTCATCCAGCCGCGTTATAGAACAAGTAATGGTTGGAACTACCCCGAGTAGAAATTGCGCCAGGTTTAGATATCGACCATGTCTGTAAAAATCTCTTGACGTTTCGTTGTATTCCATATCTACCAGCGCGTCAGAATAGCTGTTATTCCTAGGTTGATCAGGCGAAAAGTCAGGTGTCATAAACCTATTATAACACATTCAACATTGGTGCAGCTTAAGACCTCTTGCAGAATAAGCCGTAGAGCCAGGAAGTGATGATTTTTGTTCCA
>CAYGIR010000095.1:0-1920 GCA_964349985.1 uncultured Candidatus Saccharibacteria bacterium | reverse complement strand
GTTGGGACGAGCGGTGGAATTTTGGGGCGCGAAAACGGGTTTTCTATGATGGCGGGAGGTCAGGAAGATGCCTTTCGTATCATTGAGCCATTGCTGAGGGACATGGCAAAGCCACACGGCGGGTATCATTATTTTGGTCCATCAGGTAGTGGCCATTATGTAAAAATGGTTCATAACGCGATTGAATATGGCATGATGGAAAGCCTTGCCGAGGGGTATAGAATGCTCAAGGAAGGACCGTTTGAAAACCTTGATTTGGCTGCTGCCGGAAGTGTGTGGGAAACGGGTAGTATTATTGCCTCGAGCCTGAACGCTTTGACTACGAGCGCAATCAAAGATAACCCAGGGCTAGAAGGCATTGACGGGTTTGTGGCAGAATCCGGCGAGGCTCGCTGGGCATTAGAAACAGCCAAAACGCTCGGTATACATTTGCCAGCTATTCAGGCATCCATGGATGTGAGGATGGCATCGCAAAGAGGTGAAATAAATTTTGCGACTAAAATGTTGGCCGCTATGCGCAACGCGTTCGGCGGACACAAGATTAACAAGTAGCCACATGCCTGTCTCGCCCATGATTTTGCCAGACACCCAACCACCCAACCAGCTATTAGAACCAACTATAATTGTTATCTTTGGCATAACTGGCGACTTGGCTCAACGCAAACTTTTGCCGGCACTTTATCATTTAATGAAAGATGAACGGCTTCATCCGCAAACACTAATTCTGGGGATTACCAGACAGCTAGTGACAAAAAATAAGCTACTTGAGGAGGTTGAACTTTGCGTAAACGAGATCGACAAGGTTTGCGACCCAATCGCTCTCAAGAAGATGAGCAAGAGCCTGCGTATGCATCGTATGGATCTGGTAAATCCAGCGGACTATGATAATTTGCTCGTGCTGCTGAACGAAATAGAGACCGAGCAAGGTGTTTGCATGAATCGGTTGTATCACCTCTCAATTCCGCCCCAGGTTTTTGGGCCGATTGTGCGTTTGCTGGGCCAGCGTGGGCTCAACAAGAGCTGTCAGCACAATAATGCTGATACGCGATTGCTGGTCGAGAAGCCGTTTGGCTATGATTTAGCCTCGGCACGGTTGCTGGTAGAAGAAGCTAGCAGGTATTTCAGCGAAGATCAAATCTTTCGGATTGACCATTACCTTGCCAAAGAAACGGTTCAAAATATCCTGATGTTTAGATATTCTAATCCCCTGTTTGTGCCGGTATGGGATAACAAGAGCGTTGATTCGATCCGAATTACGGCAACCGAAAAGCTCGGCATCGAAAATCGTATTACGTTTTATGAGCAAACCGGAGCGTTGCGCGATCTGATTCAGAGCCATTTATTGCAATTGCTCGCACTGGTCACCATGGAGCTACCGGCGATGTTGGAGGGAGATGCTATCCATGAAAATAAATTGCATTTGCTTGAACAAATCCGCCCAGTGCCAGCCAACGAGGTTGACAAGCGTACTGTTCGGGGTCAATACCAGGGCTATAAAAAACAGGTAAAAAATCTCAAATCATTCACTGAAACCTATGCTGAGATAGAGCTGTATATTGAAAATGATCGTTGGGATGGTGTTCCGATTAGCCTGGTGTCTGGCAAAGCCCTCGATAAAAAGCGAACAGACATTACCCTGCAGTTTCGGACCGATGAACATGGCGAATATAATCGGTTAACATTTAGAATTCAACCACACGAAGGCATCGAGCTACGTTTGAAAGTCAAAAAACCTGGTTACAGTCAAGCCTCAGAGACCGTTCTGATGGATTTTAGTTATGAAACTTCGTTCGATAATCATAAGCACCCAGATGCCTATGAGCGTGTTTTGGTCGATGCGATTCGTGGTGATCATACCTTGTTTGCTACGGCCGCGGAGGTGTTGGCGGGTTGGAAAATAGTGCAACCAGTCATAGACGC
>CAYGIR010000094.1:0-1944 GCA_964349985.1 uncultured Candidatus Saccharibacteria bacterium | reverse complement strand
TTTGGTAGCATATCCTCAGACAATCTGGATGATAGTTTTTGGAGTTTACCAGGTGCGAAACCTTCAAAAAAATAAATAGCTTGGATCTTGAATCGCTTTTGTTATACTAAAGATAAATAATCTTAAGCAGTTTATAAGGAATAATATGCAAGAAGACAACTCAAATGCTCCAGAAGAACAAAAAACATCGGACGTGGAGGCATCAACAGAGCCTCATCCTATAACAGAAATTCCGGCTTCACAGTTTGCACCTCCCTCTCCTAAAAAATCAAAAAAACGACTAATCGTAACGGTTGTTTTACTATTTGTAGCTCTTGTTGCTGGAGGGGTATTTTATTATTTAAAGAATAAAGAAAAACCTGCTCCTACTAATGCGCAAACATCTAGTCTACCAACCCAAGCAAAACCGGAAGTCAAGCAAGAGGAAGTCGACGCTGCTTTGGCTAAATTCATTACGCCAACTACGGGTGAAACTTGGCTTGCTAGTCCGAAGAAACTTGGGAACCAAAATTTCTTTAAGAATCCTCAAGACTATGGAGATGAAATAGAATACTACGAAGTCGGCAAGCGAGCTGGTAATACTTTGATCATATCAATAACCCAACAGATCGGTGACGATATTCTACTATACGAAAAATCACCAACAGGAGCAGTGACACTTGCTTCACGGCCAGATGGTGATGCCGTCTATAATGACGATAATGAAAAGGGCTATGCAGAAGCTCTTAACTCTGCAATTGCAATTAACAAAGATATCCACTATGACTCGCTGACTATTCCTCGCGAACTCGACTTAGACAAAAAATACAAGCTTGGTAAGCCAGTCTACCCTTCTCTAGGGACTTTGATACGTCCGGATACCACAGGCAATGCTCCTAAAGTAACTGAAGTTAAAAAACTAGGAAGTAGCTCGCTGAAAAAGACGGAAGGTAGTTATGCTGATACAAAGCTAACTTCGATAGGTTATCATCTTCAAACACCATTTCAGACGACCATACAGCTAACATATGAGCCACTTGAAGCAGATCTACAGAAATATCAGTGGCAGACAGGAACGCCTTCTGAGGACAAATTACATGCTATCTCGAGAGGTTGTGGGGGTCGGTTCTCTTCTGTAACCCGCTCTGATGTACTGACTGATGCTGATGTCCAACAAGTTGGCAAATCTCCGTCTGGGCAAGTTGTTTATGAGCTCAAAGACTCCAATAGTATATTGCTCAACAAAGCATATGATGAGTTCAAAGAGTTTAACTCGGTCTCCCCTGATGTGCCGTATGCCAATATTTCTAAAGCAGAGTTCATAAAGCAACACGCAGTTGTACTACACAAAGATAAATACAACCAATGGCTTGTCTATGTACGTGATCAGCTAGCTCCTGGCTATGGTTGCGCAAAACCAGTTGTCTACCTCTACCCACAAAAACAACAAAATATAAGCGTTAGAGTTGGTGCCGATGTCAAAATATCAGAGCCATTGTATGACCCAAATACTGGTTGGAAAAACGTGCTAGCGAATCCCAACGGTTCACTTGTGGTAAATGGTAAAGCATATGATTCTCTCTTCTGGGAAGGTCCAGGAGTTGGTGCATATCCATCGATAAATTCTGGCACAGTTGTCAAAACAAGTGAAGCCAAGGCTGTTATAAGATCTCAGTTGAAACAACTCGGTCTGAATAACAAAGAGATTAGTGACTTCGAAGTATATTGGCAGGACAAATTGCCTTCTAAGCCTTATACTCGACTCACTTGGCTGACAACAGCAGAGCTCAATCAATTGGCACCGCTATATATTACGCCAAAACCAGATACTGTGATTCGAGTGTTCCTCGACTACGCTGGACTTGATGCACCTATAAAGATAGCTCCACAAAAACTAACTTCAATACCACGTAAAGGATTTACAGTTGTTGAATGGGGTGGGTTGTCTCCACTACGACTTTACTA
>CAYGIR010000093.1:0-1959 GCA_964349985.1 uncultured Candidatus Saccharibacteria bacterium | reverse complement strand
AGGGTGGATTTGCATCCATGAGCCACGCCATTCTGCCCGAAGGATTTTTCGCACGAGATTTGATCAAAACAAATAAATACAGTTTTGTCCGTAGTTCGGGAGAGCTGGACGTCAAAACATCCAAAAGTTTTGAAGATCAATACAAAACAGCCATCAGAACGCGCTACCCCCTGATACGCCGCCGACCAGAATGGGCATTGTTGATAACTTTATTCAATCTCACATTCTTAGTAGCTCCATTCTTATTGGCATTGACCAGTGTATGGGCAGACATTATTCCTGACTGGCAAGTTGTCATCACGTGTATATTGCTCACGATCATTCATGTGCGAATTATTAACGTTTCCGATCCAGCCAATAGCTTACTTGCCTCGCTGACCTTTCCGGTGGTGGCAATCAGCGAGTTGATAGTTGGATATATCTCTATGATTCAATACGAATTTTTTACTATTGAGTGGAAGGATAGAAACATCTGTATTCCTGTCATGCACGCCTATCCCCATCTTCCTTCAGTCAATGAGTAAACTCTACTCTGATTTTCAAGTGCAAAACAGGGTTATCAGAACTTACTGAAGGTTTGGTATATAGATAATAAAAGTCGATCCTTTGTTTAATGTGCTTTGGAGGTTTATTTCGGCATGGACTAGATTTGCTAATTTCATGGTCACGTATAATCCAAGCCCTGTACCAGTATTTTGGCGAGTTCTATAGTCCTCTGATCTAAAGAATTTATCAAAGACCTTTTCCTGATCCGTTTTGCTGATACCTATGCCCGTATCAGAAACACGGAATTCAACTCCATTATTTTTAGGAATTGCACCTATGGTTACACTTCCTTGCTCGGTGTACTTAATGGCGTTAGTAATAAAGTTTTGCAATATCTCGCGTACGTATAGCTTTGCAGATTGTAAAAGCTCCAGACGAGCGTCGGGGTCACACGACAACTTTAATCCCTTTGCCTCGGCCTGTGGGCCGTAGTTCGCCACTAATTCTTCCAGGAGATCATGTGCATTGATAGATTCTATATCTACCTGCAATTTACCGCGTTCCGCTCTTGATAACGTCGATAAATCATTGATCATACCGGCCAAAAATTCGACTTGAGTATGAGCTTGCTTGAGCGCGGTCTGTACCGCCGGGTTTGTCTGCCCGGACTTTTCAAAAATAAACTCAGCATTACCAATATTTCCCTCGGCGATGGCGATTGGTGTACGTAATTCGTGGCTAACAACGCTAATGAACTCATCCCGTTCCTCCTCAAGCGATTTTTCGCGTGTAATATCGCGTAGCAGTATCACATAACCCTTTTTGCCTTGACGACCGTAACCTAGCTTTACGGGAGCAATACTGATATATAGATTGGCTAGACTGTTATCGGCATATTTAAGCTTCCAGTCTCGATTGGTGAATTGGGTTTTTGTATTTAGCACAATCTGGCTTATATCAATTGTTTGGTTATTTTTATCGCAGAGTTGTAGCACCGATTCGAGCCGTTTGCCGTCCAACGTGCTGTTGATATCCAGAATGTTTAATGCCGCCCCGTTACTCATAACAATTTTAGTATTTTCATCGGTAGCAATCACGCCGTCAGCCATACTATTGATCAAACTAATCAGACGTTCGCGCTCAAGCTCTGCGTTAGGAGTAATATTTAGCTTAACGGCATGAATAGCCTTCACAATCTTCTGTCGCGCGACACTGGTGCTTGTATTAGACATAAGCACCATTATACAAGAACTCGCTGGAAATAATTATTGAGGCATCAGCATTGGTTTATGCGTCTTGATCAACTTTCGCTTGTCAGTAAGATTTGGCACGAATTTGTTCAATTCGCGCCAAAAAACCGGTCCGTGTGCCATTATTCTGGTATGTAGCAACTCGTGTAGCAATACATAGTCGATTATATCCCAGGGTAATTGCATTAAAAAGCAGTTAAGAGCTATATCTTTTTGGGAGCTA
>CAYGIR010000092.1:0-1998 GCA_964349985.1 uncultured Candidatus Saccharibacteria bacterium | reverse complement strand
TATTCGTGTCGCTACCATATGAAGTCTTGGACTTAAAAAAATCAGCAACAGTTGCCTCTTCGACTATGCCACCCTTCGCGTGCGAAAGTACTCCGACAGGCTTGTTGATAACAACCACGTTTTCGTCTTCGTATATGACAGGCAAATCAATGCTCAGATCGTAAAGCTTGGCGTTTGTATCTGCAGTTACTTCGTCGTCCTCACCTAAAGTAAGCTTGTTGCTTGTCACAACCTCACCGTTAACTTTTACATAACCTGCTGCAATGTATTTTTGCCAAGCAGAGCGAGAATGCTCGGGAAAGTACTGAGCTAGGTAAGCATCTAGCCGCATTATCTTAGTCCGACAGCTTTTTGTACACGCAGTAGCGTTTCATTCGCTACTGTATTGGCTGCTACTTCACTAGTTTCTAACTTGGCTGTTATAGCTTCATCGCTAACCTGCGCTAGTTTGGCCTGAAAGTCTGTTAGAAAAGCACGTACAGCATCTGCAACAGCCTGCTTAAAGTCGCCGTAGCTACTTTTATCCTTCCACTCGGCTATTACTTCATCTTTAGTTTTGCCGGTTGTCAGCGCTAAGATTTCAATCAAGTTACTTATGCCTGGTTGGTTTTGAGGATCGTATTTAATACTTGTCAAATCATCAGTTGTAGCTCTCATGATCTTGCCTGCAGCAAACTCCGGGTCTTCACTGAGGAATATGACCCCTTTGCCGGTTTCGTCAGACTTACTCATCTTTTTAGTTGGATCAGCCAAGTCTTTGATGCGAAGTCCCTGGTCTTTGCCGAAAAACTCGTGCTGTTGCTTTACAGGTAACGGTACTGTGAATAATTCCCCGAAACGTTTATTTATACGCTCGGCAATGTCACGAGTAAATTCTAGGTGCTGAGATTGGTCATCGCCAACCGGCACATATGTAGCTCCGTAGAGTAAAATATCCGCAGCCATCAGAACCGGATAATTTAATAAACCTATTGAAGCGTCTTTACGATCATTCTCATTAAAATGTTTTAGAAGCAAATCTATGATACTATCTGGTTCTGATTCATAAATATTTTGTAAGTTCCTAAATGTATTTGGCGGTATTTGTTTAAGTGCTTTATTAATTGCTTCTCTCCTGTAAGAATAAGAACTCTGTGTTTTTTCTTTAAATTGAGTCATTCTTTCAATTTCGCCCATACCTGCAAAGCAATCCAATATCCATGTAAGCTCACTATGAGCCGGTACGTAGCTTTGACGATACAAATGCACACCATCATTATCCAGTGGTAAGCCAGCTGCTACAAACAATCGTAGATTGTTCCAAATTTGCTTTTGCAAATCACTGTGATCAATCGGAGTTGTAAAGCTATGTAGGTCTGGCACAAAAAGATTGATCTGATATTCATCAGATTTATTTTTAGCCATATCAATAATTGGCAGAAGGCCGCCAAAATAGTTACCCAGGGTAAGGTCGTTGTTTGCACGAAGGCCAGTTAGAATTACAGGTTTACTCATATCTTTGCACTCATTATACCTCAGGTTCAACCAATCCATAAATAGCTTCTGGTTTGTTGTAAAAGTCTGCCCATACATCGTCTCCATAGCTAAAATGCCACCACTCGGTTGCAAATGGCGCAAAGCCAGCGTCTAGCATAGCTTTATGAAGCATGTCACGGTTGGTTTTTTGCTTTTCTGTAAGTTTATCGCTGCCTAGGTGTGAAATATCACTGTCTGTATTCACAGGACAGCCAAAATCAACTAAAGATCTTGTTTGCCGGTCTATCATGTCCACGTCGACAGCCGCACCACAGCAATGTGGTGGAGTTTTAATCTCAGGATCTGACACGTATGTTCTGGCAAACTCCAAAACTTCCGATGCACCTGCGTTTGGGTTGTCTTTTTTGTAGCTATTTTTCACCATATCAAGCAACTTGTACTGAACCTCAATCGGGCGGTGCCCTGCGCGAATTACGAGTAGGTACCGAGCGGGCAAGGATTGAGCAGCTTTTTGGAGTTTTT
>CAYGIR010000091.1:0-2039 GCA_964349985.1 uncultured Candidatus Saccharibacteria bacterium | reverse complement strand
CTACAAAAGACTCAGGAATTGATATTGTGGCACCACTATCATTGCGTAATTGAATTAGAGCGTAGCTAATGGCTGTAATAAAGACAATGACGGCAAGAGTGCCAACGCCAACGGTAGTAAATTTTTTAAATATCTTTTTTGACTTCATCCGGTATGAATGCCAGCGAGTTGCCCAACTATGCTCCAGAAGCGTTGCTAGCGCATAGAGTTTTATAATGGCGTTTACGTACCCGTAAATTATATATGCCGGAAGATAGATTAGCTTTTTTGGATATAAACGGAAGTATCCAAACAGGCGCACGCAACGGCTGACAAACCACCAAATAACTATAGTTCCGGCTATTAACCACTCCCCCTCCAATAAGGCTAATGTAAACACAATGGGTCCGAAAAGCATAAAAAATGGTTGAATAAAACGATCTAGCATAAACAAGGCAAGAGCAGGATGACGCCAGACCCAACCCCGTTTAACGGCGCGCAAATCTGCGCGCCATGAATTACGTGTCCAGCGCAATCGCTGTTTGAGAAACTTTTTTATACTATTTAGACCGGGTGTATATACCCAAGCCCCTTGAGCATAAGTAACGTGCCAATTCTGTTCCAGTATTAGGTGTGTCAAGCGTTTATCATCACCCGATATACCCCTAGTGTTCAAGAAAAACTCGTGTCGGAGGTTGTGAATATTATCGTGCTCCGGGTTAAGTAAAGCTTCGCGACGGTAAAATGCGGTTCTGCCAGAAAGCGTATTGAATGCTTTACCTAAAACAAGCATGAAAGGCACTTCTTCTTTGTAGCGAGTCCAAAGTAAAATATCAAACATAACATTGCTAACGTTATCGGGATTTTGTATTCGTTGACCGACCGTTACGCCGCCAATATTCGCGTCAAGAAAACACGGCAAGGCCTTGCTCAAAACATTTGGTCCCCACACGGTATCAGAGTCTACCAAGACTATGACATCACCAGAAGCCTGTGTCATACCATCGCATAATGCAGCACGCTTACCCGGCTTGGGTGTAACTATAAGTTTGCACCTCACAGTAGTGAGCGGTACATATTTACGTTCAAAATCAACTATAAGACGCTTGTTGCTTTTATCAATAACAGATACGATTTCATTAACACCGTTAGCAATCCAGGACTCCATGGCCATATCCCATAGTTTGGGGTCTTCATTATATACGGGCGTAACCAAACTTACTGTCAATTTTGGCTTGTCAGCCGGCCAAGTAGTAGCTGGTGGTCGGTAGAAACTAGCAGAAAGACGTCTTACTAACCAAAAAGACCAACGCCATAAACCTATCAACGAGATAGGCACGAATAATACGAGGGTTTTAGCGGTGTCAGATAGTGATGCTAGCAAGGTGGTTTACTCTTACGGTTTCATTCTTACCTAATATTTTTTCATGCTTTATGTTCTCTGCGATAACCGCCCGTAATATCCCCAAATCATAGCCATTACTATCACCCCATTCAAGAAACGCACGGGTGTCCTTGGGCAAACAGGAGCCATCAAATGGACCAAAGTCCTTTATACCATATGTGGGGTTCCATATGCCCTCACAACTTTCGGCGGTAGCACGGAACATGCTGTCGGCATTCCATCCCTCACGCTTAAAGACAATGCGCATTTCATTAAAAAACGCGATCTTTACAGCATTATATAGATTATGGACATACTTTTGCATTTCAGCTTCTTCCAAGCTACAGCGCTCGATGGGCGCATCGAACGACCTATAAAGAATTTCCAGACTATCACCTGACTTCTTGTCTAATTCTCCAATCAGAACAAACCAAGGTCTCTCAAAGTCATCCGTCGCGGTTTTCTCCCGCAAATATTCTGGTTGCATTGATATACCAAAATCCCGACCGGCTTTCTTACCAGATATAGTTTCTATAATTGGAATGATAATTTCTCTTGTGGTTTTTGGTGGAACGGTAGAACGTATGACTGCAACATGATACTTTTGATGATTTTTAAGTCGTTTAGCAAAATCACTAACGGCTGACTTAAGATAATCCAATTGTATAGACTGACC
>CAYGIR010000090.1:0-2066 GCA_964349985.1 uncultured Candidatus Saccharibacteria bacterium | reverse complement strand
AAGAAAAACAGTTTGTAGCCGATAGAATTCGGTCTGGGAATGGAGGAGTTTTGCGTAAGTCGAGTATATAGGTTACTGATTGTTATTTGTTTTGGCGTTTGCGTTTGTTGGGGTCTAGTTCTTTTTTGCGAAGACGTAGAGACTTGGGTGTTACCTCTAACAACTCGTCATTTTCTATAAAATCCAGACATTCTTCCAGACTAAATATCACGGGTGGGGTTAGTTGAACCACGCCATCAGATGACGAACTGCGCATATTTGTCAGATGTTTAGCTTTGCAGACATTCATTTCCATGTCCTCCTGGCGTTTATTCAACCCAATAATTTGTCCAGCGTAAACTTTGACGGCAGGTTCTACGAATACGATTCCACGCTCTTCGGCAGTTTGAAGTGAATACGGAGTTGTTACCCCAGTTTCAAAAGCAATCAAAACCCCATTTCGCAATTGCCCCAACGGTGGTGCTAATGGGTGCGACCCAATAGCAAGGCTGTTCATGATTATGGTGCCTTTGGTGTTGGTTAATAAAATGTTGCGCAAACCTAACAGTGCCCGGGTGGGCAGTTCGTAAACAAGCTTAGTAACTCCCTTGGGGCTGGCGAACTGCTCTTTTAATGTTGCGCGACGAGTCCCAAGTTCCATCTGAACAGTCCCGACGTGTGTGGCAGGCACTTCTATAATCAGTTCCTCTAACGGCTCCATCGTAATACCGTTTTCCTGGTGTGTTACTACCTGGGGTCGTCCCACCTCAAACTCGTACCCTTCCCGACGGATAGTCTCTATTAATACGCTCAAATGTAACTCGCCACGACCAGACACTAAAAAGCCGATTCCTTCTTCCTCTACCCTTAACCCAACATTTGTTTCCAACTCTTTTTGCAACCGTTCACCAATCTGCCGACTAGTGGTAAACTCTCCCTCTGTGCCTTTGAACGGACTGGTGTTAGGACCAAGATATATTTTCAGCGTGGGTGCTTCTACTTCCAATACCGGTAATGCCTCCGGGCTTACCGCATCAGCGACTGTTTCACCAATTTGCGCCTCGGCGATACCTGTTAGTTGCACAATATCGCCCGCCACTCCCCCCGGAACTTCAAACTTACTGACACCATGGCTCATATATACATTATCAATTTTGACCTTTGCGATTGTCCCATCTTTTTTGCATAGCGCGACTTGATCACCGGGTTTTACCTGACCACGTGATATACGCCCAATTGCATATTTTCCCTTAAAACTATCCCATGCCAAGGCTGTAACTAACATTTGAAATGGTTTGTCAGCTTCTATTTGTGGCGGAGGGATATGTTTGATAATAGCCGTAAAAATGACCTCCAGATCCGCGGCTTCGTCCGGGGTTGCGGGTGGATGTTCCCAGGCCTTGCCACTGCGCCCAACCGCATAATATACGGGATAATGTAGCTGGTCCTCATGAACCGCCAGTTCCAGGAATAAGTCTGCCAGTTCATCTTCTACTTCTTTTATTCGAGCGGCTGATTTGTCAATTTTATTGATAATAACAATGGGCTTGAGTTCATTTGCCAATGCTTTGGTCAATACAAACTTGGTTTGTGGCATTGGACCTTCTTGGGCATCAACAATCAAAATACAGCCATCGGCCATATTTAGCGTACGCTCTACCTCACCAGAAAAGTCCGCGTGACCAGGTGTATCTATAATATTGATACGGTAATCGTTGTGTTGAACGGCGGTGACTTTGGCGGTGATGGTTATGCCACGTTCGCGTTCTTGATCACCACTATCCATGATAAGTTCCTGGCTCATCTCTGCCTGATTGTCGCGGAAGGTTTGCGACTGTTTAAGTAAACCATCCACCAAAGTAGTTTTACCATGGTCAACATGAGCAATAATAGCAATATTCCGAATTTTGGTTGGATCTTGTAATTTGGTCATAAAATTCAAAAAGCGCTCATTATGCAAGCGCTCTCACATTCAAGCAACATTATAACATAAGCGTCAAATCCCTACAACCATGAAATCTGTAGGGTGTAGACTCGACTTACGCAAAATCGTCCGTTCTCAGAGTGAATTATCTCGAGCGAAAACT
>CAYGIR010000089.1:0-2102 GCA_964349985.1 uncultured Candidatus Saccharibacteria bacterium | reverse complement strand
GTCGGCCTTCCTCTAGTTTGAACACTACTCAATGTTTGCCCGTTCGTCATTGGTAAAATAAAGTTAGGCATGTTTTTGCCAACTAGAGTAGCTGTTATTGGTTTTTGATCTATATCCGTGCTCTGAATATCGACTGGCTGTTGCAGAAAATCTAACCATGGAATAGATAATTTGAACGATCCGATGTTAAAGCCTGGTTTTTTGCGTAACGCGATATCGCGTGCAATGACACTTGGACGATCGAGCGTAAAACTCCGACTAATAAATAATTTATGCCCTGATGATTTTGCCCGCAAATAATACGTCCCGCTAGGCAGGAAATAGCTGTATTCACCTTTTTCGCTTATCTTCGCAGGGTTGGTTTGGCCATAGCCACCACTATCCCACAACACCCAGTTATTGGTTTCGGGGTCTTTGTAATACACGGTTAACTCGCTGGCGATTGGTTTGTTTGATGAGGCATCGGTAATACGTCCGGCTGGTTCTACGATAACCTTGTTGATTTGTCGAATTGTGGTATTACCAGCGCCATCCACCGCTTCAGCCGTCAGCTGATACGTCCCAGCCTGACCAAAACTAAGAATACCGGACCACAACCCAGATTGCTCCGAATGAGTCAAATTAAATGTTTGTGTATAGGCTGGATTCTTAATATTTTTGGCTGTAAGCTTTATAGAATTCGCGCCACCAACGGCGTTCAAGGTAATCTTTTGATCAACGCCCAAAGAAGCCACTAACGTACCATCGGAATTTGGCTCAATAATTTGAGTATTCAAACTAACCACATTACCACCAACAATCGGTGGTAATTTATCAATAACTAGTGTCTGCGTAGACGTAAGTCCCTGATTGCCGGATGTATCGATTGCTCTTGCTAGAATTTTGTAATCTCCATCATCTAGGTTTTTGGGAGTAAAACTGAATATGGCGGTTTTACCACCCAAGCCAGTAGCACTATCTACTGGCAACCAGTTCTTCCCACCGTCAATTGAATATTCTATCGCCGCCAAGGCTTCGTTATCTTGCGCGGTGCCACTAAATGTGGGCGTAGTTTTGTACGCACCCGATAACTTGTTATCAATTTTGATAGTTGGCGGGGTTTTTTCGGTCGGTATGGCCTTGATGGGGACTGAAGTAATTATTGGCACTGAACCACCCGACCCATTCACTGGACCAGCTCCAGAGGTAGTCGGTGGTGAAGCAATCGTCAAAAACGTATTATCACTGGATGTTATTTCTGGCCCACCATCCTCAGAACTGGCTACTCGATAGTGATAAGCAGTTGACGCACTAAGCCCTTGCAGCGTCACTGTGTGAGATGTCACAAATTCGCCAACTTGAGAAGCCGCAGAACTACCATAGGAGATTGTCAAACCATAATCTACCCTTGTACTGGACGGACGATTAGTTGTCCAGTTAATAGTCGCTGACGATGCGGTAATATTAGATATTGAAACGTTAGAAATCAAAAATGGATCAGATGAAGTTATTTCAGTCCAAACATCACCACTACAGCCACTGCTCCCGCTACCATCCGGACTATCAGAGACATAAATACTCCAGTTGCTAGGGGCCAACTCCGATGACCCTGCCTGCGCCCGAATAGTAACCATGAGTGATTCGGACGTTACCATCGCGTTACCATCTAGGGTAACTTCTGCTCCGTCTGGTGACACCCCTGCCGACCACCCACTAACAGTTACAGATTGAATCGTAAAATCTGCCGAAGGCCGAAGAAACTTAATCCACTGTATATCATTCACCGTATCGTTATTGGTGATAGTAAAGACAAAATCAGTCAGACTATTTGGTGCCACCGTATGTGGCGTCAAACTGACCGCGCAATTACTAATTCCTGCCCGCACTTTCGGAACAAAAGGTAATGCTATTAAGCCTACTACGGCAATTGTATACAAAAGCATGCGTATGGACTGGCTCATGTTAGCCACGGCTTGGCTAACTTGGATTTTTATTTTCGCCACCACGTTTTGTCCTCTCGTTCTTTATCCATCTCATTGTACAAAATCCAAGCCGTTAAATATACTGCGCCATTCGTCCGCCACCATATCTTTGCTGGAACGCACGGCTAGCATTGTACCTCT
>CAYGIR010000088.1:0-2157 GCA_964349985.1 uncultured Candidatus Saccharibacteria bacterium | reverse complement strand
GCCCAATTGACTACGGCTTGCAACTTGGTTTGCATTTCACGGAGTTCCAGCTCAGTTATGTTCGGTAGCCTTTTCTTGATTTCTAGCAATCGGTCTAAAATTTCTTTGATATCATTGGTTTGGGCTTTTTGTTCGTTAACTATATGGTCTACGGTTATCTTCAGTTCGGTATATTGCCTCTCCAATCCAGCAATATGATTTACTAAACTACCAACATTACCCTCTATATTTCCCATTCTAGTTTCCAACCCATCCATCCGACCATCCAACCCACCCATTCGCACGTCCAGTCCATCCATCCGATCTTCAAGTTTGCTCATGCGATTATCTAAACGGATAAAACCATCACTGGTCATCTGCATACTTTCTTGCAGAAGCTCCAGAATATCGTCGTTTGTTACAGGTTTTTGAGGCATAGTAACTATATTATAAGTCATTCGGTTGCTATAATACATACCAAATGAGTTATCAGAATAATAAAATTACGGAAGTTGCCGAGGTACTAAAAAAACGCTTTGATGAGCTTCAGATCAAATCTGACATCTTAAAAGCTATTGAGCTCAAAGCCCTGTACGCAGAAATACCTAGCCTGGCCGTCGAAGAACGGGCTACATTTGGTAAAGAGATTAATGACTTCAAAGCAGAGCTAGAGGAGATGGTGACAGCCTATAAAAATCAAGCAGAAGAGCTACCGCCAATTGATGTCACGGCACCATTTGACGTTAATCTATCCCTAGAGAAGCGGCCAGCATTACTTGGCTCAGAGCTGGGTAGCAAACACCCCTTGATGACTGAAATGGAACTGATTTTGGATATTTTCTACCGAATGGGCTTCAATGCTATTGAGTCTCGTCAACTAGACGACGATTTTCACATGTTCAGTAGTCTAAATTTCCCAGAAGGTCATCCAGCACGGGATGACTACGATACGTTTATGACAACCGAAGGCCTGATCGCCCCCGCTCATACAAGCACTATGCAGAACCGTGTGCTCAAAAAATACGTTGGAAATCTAGAAAAGGGCGAACCAATTGCCGTTATTATTCCAGGCCGCGTATTTAGGAACGAAGATCTTGATGCCCGTCACGAACATACCTTTTATCAGCTAGAGGGTGTTTATGTGGGCAAAGGCATTCATGCCGGCAATTTGATAGCTACGCTTAAAACATTTTTACAAGAGTATTATCAAAAAGAATTGGATGTAAAAACGCAACCGTTTTATTTTCCGTTTACGGAGCCGAGTTTTGAATTTGCGCTTAGCTGTCCGTTCTGCGACAAAACAGGTTGCCATATCTGTAGCCATAGTGGTTGGATTGAGCTACTCGGCTGTGGCATGATTCACCCAAATGTGCTTAAGATGGCCGATATCGACCCCAACATCTACACTGGATTTGCTTGGGGTTGCGGTATTGATCGTTTGGTTATGATGAAATATGACATAGAAGATATCCGTCATTTTGAATCTGGTAAATTAGAATTCTTAAGGCAATTTTCATGAAAATTGTTGATAAAATATCGGTTACCGAGCTTAAGCAAATGGCCGATAAGATGGACGGCAATATTGTAAAAGCCGATGTTGATGTAGCCAGGAAGATAGTGATTATTGATATGCCCATGCACTTTGAAGGTGAGCAAGAGCTGATAAAACAAGGTTCTAAGCAAAAAGATCTATGGGGCATTAACCTATTGCCTGCACAGCATGGAGCGGACGGGTTCATTGCCTTTGACTCCATGATAAACATCAAAGTTCATCATAATAATCCCTCGATGAATGTTCAATCAGCGGAAATCCGATCACAAATAACAACTATCATTGACGAGGTTGTCCATGAGTAACTACCACACAGAAGCGTTAACGCACGCTGACATCTTTACCGTTATGGGTTCTATTTATGCGGAAGTGGCTCGTTATGATTCGGCAATTGTAGCTAACCAGCCGGAACAGGCTGCACAAGCAATTGTAAGGGCGAAGGAAATAATTGATTTTTCTCAATCGTTGAAACAGATAAATGGCGCACAAAAACAAGAGATCAAGATGCTAAACAATATTTTATCAAAACGGATAAAAAAGAGTCATAAAAGCGAACTTGACGATTACTTACTGCCTTTTGCGGTCGCGGCAAGAATGAGGCAATTTTCATGAAAATTAGTCTGAAC
>CAYGIR010000087.1:0-2325 GCA_964349985.1 uncultured Candidatus Saccharibacteria bacterium | reverse complement strand
CTTTATCTCAAGTTTGACAAAATGACCCTAAACGCCCTGCCCAAAATCTGGTCAGACAAAAACCGCCTCAAACAGGTTGTTTATAATCTAATCGGCAATGCTACCAAATTCACAGAAGAAGGCGGTATAACCATCAATGCCGAAGCAGACGGCAAGTTTATAAAGGTCTATATAGAAGATACCGGACGAGGCATATCCATGGATTCGCAAAAACTACTATTCCACAAATTCCAGCAAGCCAGTAGTAGTTTATTGACCAGAGACACGACTCGTGGCACCGGACTGGGACTATATATCTCCAAAATGATGATAGAAAACATGGGTGGAATACTTACCCTGGAGCGTAGCGAAGAAGACAAAGGCACAACTTTCAGTTTCACGGTTGCTATTGCTGATAAGCAATCAGCCACCAAGAAAAAGCCAGCCAAAATTCAGATAGATACGACTACGGGTCTCCGAAAAAACCAAGAAGAGCCTGTAACTTGATGTTGCATATGCTAAGGGTGTCTTATATAATCAAGTACAAGAGAGGATAGTAAGTATGACAAAAATTCTTATAGTTGAAGACGATCCGTTGATGTCACGGATGTATCAGAAAATCTTTACATTCGAAGGTTATGAAGTAGTCATGGCCGGAGATGGTGAAGAAGGCTTGGAAAAGATTCGCTCCGAAAAGCCCACGCTGGTTTTACTGGACGTGATGATGCCCAAGATGAACGGGCTTCAAGTATTGGAAAAACTAAAAATAGATCCAGAAACCAAGGCAATACCGGTTATTATGTTAACCAACCTTGCTGGTCAACAAGATGCCGAAACTGCCTTATCAAAAGGTGCCGTGAAATACATAGTCAAGAGCGAGCACGAGCCAAAAGAGATCGCCAATATAGTAAAAGAAATTCTAGCCGGTTATACCCGCAACCTCGTCCCAGGTAGCTAGTTTGGGTGATTATCAGGGTTGAAATGCGCCCAAAGGACAGGGTGCAGGACGGTTTTGTGGTTAATTTAGGT
This sequence comes from uncultured Candidatus Saccharibacteria bacterium, assembly GCA_964349985.1. GTDB lineage: Bacteria > Patescibacteriota > Saccharimonadia > Saccharimonadales > CAYGIR01 > CAYGIR01. The sequence goes on along the minus strand of CAYGIR010000087.1, from coordinate 1,317 downwards.
AGTATCCCTCGCCGTGAATCGTCTGGATGGTTGTGGTAGCTTCGAGCTGTTTAAGTTTGTGTCTAACTCTCATTATATAAACATCCAGACGATTACTGGAATGCTGATAACTAATGCCCCAAATTTGCTCAAATAATTTATGGCGCGGGACAACTTTTGGTGCGTTTAACATAAGACATCGCAACACGGCTACCTCGGTTGTTGTGAGATTAAGTTTCTGACTGGATAACTGGATTGTATGCTTGCGTATATCCAGTCTAAGATTATTGTGTGTTAGAACGTGTGCGGGAAAAGCAAGTTGATTGCGTCGGATCAGTGCGGCAATACGAGCTTGTAGCTCATTATGATCGAAGGGTTTTGCCAAATAATCGTCCGCTCCCGCCCGCAAGACATCGACAATAGTTTTTTTGCTGGTATTGCCAGACAATACCAAAACCGGTGTTGTAATACCCCTAGCGCGCATATCAACACATACTTCCAGTCCACCAAGTTTAGGTAATCCCATATCTAAAACAATGGCATCATATCGGTTGTTGAGGGACTTCTCCAATCCAGCGAGACCATCCAGGGCGGTTTGTACAAGGTAGTCCACCAGCCTTAGTTGGATCGCTAGAATCTTTAACAACGATGGATCGTCATCAATTATCAGAATTCTTTTTTGCGAAGCAATGCGTCCCACACTTAGACTATAACATGGCTATCGATGGTTCTTGTGATGTTCCAATGGTATCCAAAGCCCGAACAGACTACCTTGTTCCAGTGGCCTATAATAAGCCTCTCCACCATGTCCCGTAGCAATGTTGCGAACAACGTAAAGTCCAATACCATTTCCGTCCGGTTCTTCCACTCGGGCGTTGGTTGCCCGATAGAATTTACCAAACAAATGTTCTCGTTCAGCTACAGGTACGCCCATGCCACTGTCTTGTACCTCAAATACTAGTTTGTTATCCGTAGTGTACAAATCTATTTTTACGGTACTCTTTTTCGGACTGTATTTTATGGCGTTCTCAATGTAGTTAGCCATGGCTTCGTGGATTTTTGCCACATCGATTGATTTTATTAATGGCTGGGAGGGCTTGTTGACTATCAGTTTGATCTCGCGTTGTGATGCCACAATGCCTGTTTCTGATATAACTTTATCAACAAGATTGCTAATATCTTCCTCTGACTTATCAATAGTGAACTTACCTGCTTGTATTCGTGCCATATTCAGCATGGTCTTTACTACGGTAACTAAGCGTTCGCTATTGGCTTCTGCCAGCTCAATAAGCTCATCTCGGTCACGTTTGCTTAACGCCGGGTGGTTGAGCATATGCA
>CAYGIR010000086.1:0-2334 GCA_964349985.1 uncultured Candidatus Saccharibacteria bacterium | reverse complement strand
AGCATTCGGCTGTTAACCGAAGGGCTGTAGGTTCGAATCCTACCCGGGGAGCACTTTTTAGATGCAAAATGATACGTGAAATAACCGCTTCGTAAAGCGGTTTTTCTCGTATCTGCCTACGGTTATGGGGTATGGTTATGGTTTGCTAAACCTCAGTTTCTATCCATCGTGAAGATTTTGAAATTGCGAACAACAACACACTTTCCACTGCCGTCCCAAAGGTTCCGTTCAACTATTCATTTCTATTTTTATCCGGTAGTTATTATCTTTGATTCTTCTATAGCTTTGTTTTCGAGAATCTAGCGTGCCATAGTATGTGACAAAAATAATAGGAATGTTACATATCAGCAAGCTATTGACATGTTATAGAATAATAACATAAGCTATTTGTTAATAACACGATTCCGACATATTACGATGTGGTAAAAGATGCGAAAAATAGGATTTAGTTTATTGCCACTATCAACAGTATTACATGTGTGGCGTATGTACTTTTAGCGAAAAGGGAAGTGCGGTTTAGTTGAACTGGAGGTGATTATTAAGAAATATGATTGTTCGATGTACTCTTTGGATGGCACAAGAAAGGATGGTTGGTGTGAGAAGAAGAATGGTCAGCAGCATTATCTTAGCATTGTTTGGGGTCATATTATTTCCATTGCAGGCGTTGGCTTTAAACTATGGTCTTGGTCTACAAGATGGAGAGGCTACAGTTCGCGGAACCTATGTTATGAATTATGTAATGGTCACACAGCCAAGTGCAATGCATATCAACTCAGTTTATGTAAGAAAAGATGCGTTTAATGTTATGGAGGTAGGCTGGAGTTGGTGGGGACCCAATAATGTTTACGGGGGCTATACGGGTGGTTTTAATGACCCTGATTGGTTTGTTCATATTCAAGATGGGTCTTCTAACTACTGCACAGAATGGACTTCGCATGGTAAATACGTCATTAATTCAAGTTACCCTAATGGGCGTTTCTTCTATGGAACTGAACCACTACCGGGCTATCCTACACCTGGTACTAGTTACGGTTTTAAAGCAGAAAATCGTGGCTATAATAGTTATACGTTTGATGCGAAATATAATAATTACGTAAAAAAGACCTGGACTTTTACGAACATGACCTATGGCAAGTCTGTTATAGGTAGTGAGCGTGCGTCTCTTGCCGATAGTAATTATGCGCATTTCTGGTCATGTCAAGATATCATAAACCAACCTAGCCAACCTTGGACAAATTGGGTTGCGCCCAAAGAAGTTACCTTCGCTCCTGGTGATAGTGATTACTATTGGCGCAATCCTTCAGCTACTGAACATTTCTGCGAACATAGATAATAAGCTAGAAAGGTGGTAACTTAAATGACACGTGTTTTGACACAAAACAAAAAGCAAATTGTGCTCATTATAGCGCTTTGTACCATTCTTGGAGTGTTAGTATGTATCCAGCTACTAAGAGCTCAGGTAGGCAAGGACTCTGCTTTTAATCAGAAATCTTCTGTATCGAAAGCCAACTTATCAGGCTCTCTTAGCAGAGGGAGCATACAAGAGGATATTGAAGCCAATTCTGTGAAACTTTCAAGTATCGAGGATGCAAAGAAACTGCTAAGCTATGATTTCCCAGTACCAACCGATACAAATGGGCACGATTTAATCGGAATCTATGTTGAAGACAAAGAGGTCTTGTACTTACTATATAAGAATGACATCTACATTGTTTATCATCAGCTAGAAGGACCAGAGCCAGACATGAATGAAGTCCTCACTAAGCGCCCGGATGTATACGAAACAACAGTCAGAGGACATAAAGCAATCGCTGGCGATCCAGGGCAAATGAAGGGACTAGGCGTAGGTGACGTTAGAGCAGGTGGTCAAATCAGTTGGTTTGAAAATGGACTTGATTTGGCAATCTATAGCCTCAAAGGCGCTAAGGTTGGCGAGCTTGAAAGAATAGCCGAATCGATGAAATAAGAAGGCGAGTTAGCGATCTAAGTAAATGGTGGCCAATAAATTAATTAGACGCATTATGAAGTAGAGCTACAAGCAGCCCTTTAAAGATTTAAGGGGCTGCTTCCTCTTTGTTGCCTATGCATGCGAGCGAGGCAGGGATACTTGAGTTATAGGCACACCTATACGCTGAACAAAACCGCTCAATCTTATTCAATCCAAGCCCGTGGATTCATGTGAGATAGTTTTTTGAACAAACAAGCTTGGGAATATTGCTGCAAACCCGCGTTTTTTCGAAATGAAAATCGACAGTCATCTAAGCAATCAAACTGGCAATCTGAACAGCCCCGGGTTTCATAGAGACTTTCAACCTACAATTTCCAATGTTTTTT
>CAYGIR010000085.1:0-2391 GCA_964349985.1 uncultured Candidatus Saccharibacteria bacterium | reverse complement strand
GCCGTCAGGATTGTCCCGGCCGAATTTTGTATCTGGAACAAGTCGGCAGACTGGGAGGCAAATCCCTGAACTACCAGGCCCTTGTTGGCAGCGGCATTTGTATTTATCTGAGCCGTAGCCAGATTGTCTACGGTGCCGTATGGGTTAACTATCAGACGGTTGTTAGTACCTATGGCCGTTGTGCCAATGCCCACATTGCCATCATCTCGTACCATAAACAACGAGGTGTTGGAGCTGTTGGTGACGTTTAAGCTGGAGGTTGCCGAAGTTGCGCCAGAACCCTTGACGATTAGTCTGGCGTTGCCAGTGCCATCTATGGCTCCTGTTCTGGTGGTACCTATGCCTAGGGTGTTGTTGGTATCATCAAAGAAGAAGTTGGTATTGTCTTGAGCTAATCTGCCGGTTGAATCTGTGAAAGGAATACTACCCTGGGTAAACAATGTCGTACCACTTTGCAAAAGCAAATTATTCGTACCAGCAACATTGGGTATCTTGACATCAGGACTGTTGGTGACGGTGCCAAAACTCAAGTTGCCAGATTGAGTGCCGTTGTAACTGGTGAGCCCCCCTGCCTTCATGGCGTATGGCACAGCTGTTAGCTTGATCCTGGGTGACATTTCAGTGTCCCAGGATGGTGATCCGCCAGAACCACCAATCCTCATGGTGAGGTAGAGGTCTTGATCCCAGTTGATAGTGCTGGGAAAGCCGGTGACACTACCCAAATTGACACTAAGGTAACCGTTCTTGGTAGTTACCAGGTTGCCAGTGGTACGAGTCTCCATCCACTGACAATCGTCGGTAGCACCGCCAACACAAACACCTTGAGCCGAAGTACCAGCAGATAGCGAGTCGTAGAGTTTGAACTCTATGTGATAGTTCCCGTCGGGAACTATGTTGCCGGATGATGATAATAATCTGGCTTGGAAGTTGAGGGTTGAGGACGTTGCAGCGTATGCGGGCGTAGGCACGAACACGCGCGTATATGTATAACCAACTACGCTGACCAAAGCCAAGACTGTGAGCAGAGAGCTAAGAACGGAGAACTGGCGACGGAGAATTGGAAAGGAGTAACCAGCACATAAACGCAAAATACGCGAACGCAGTCGGGAATAGAAACAATCTAATATTTTGAGTTTAAATTTTAACATTGGTTTTGAAGTTTGTTTTAGGTTTGTCTTGAGCTTTTTATCTGGCAGTGAACTTTAGTTTATTTTTTGCCATTTTGCTTTTATTAAACCTAATATCTATTTTGCATAAACAAATTGGTCACCTCAAGAGGAAAATGAACAATTTTATAGTTCTAAAAATCATGCAGTATGTAACTTATTTCACAACAATAAAGTATATTTATCGTTGTGAAAATAGTGATGATTTTTGGATGATTAGAGTTATTGTATATTTAATCTGTAAATAAGGTGTTTGATTACGCAATTTATTGTAGCTTTATTGTCTACAATTTGCGACTGAGTTAATTTTTGAACCAAAAGTTATCCACAATAGAAATGCCCCAATAACCACAACACCCCAACTCCCACCCTTTGCAAGGTCGGACCTTGCAAAGGAGGTTAAGTAAGTTTGAAGTTTGGCTGTTTAACGGTCTGCTAATTCGTACTTGATCTCATCTAAGATAGCTTTTTGGTCTTCGTAATCCTCCAGGAAATCGATATATTCTTTGACACCGCCTTCGAACAGATCCATGATTTTACCCTGTTGCAACCATGGAATATTCTGTTTACCCAAATAAGCGGATAGACTGGAGTGCTCCCATTCTTTGTAGTTTTTAGGATTCAAATGGATATAACGACTAATGTGTACTAAGTAATTATCAGCAGTAATTCGACTAGCTTTGAAAATTCCCTGAAATAGAGTTCCAACTCTCTTGTATTTTTTATTATAATAGCCTGTATATGCAGTACATACACCTCTCATAAGCTTGGTGAGTCCATCAATATCATGCAGGTATACAAGAAGGTGAAAATGATTCGGCATCAAGTAAAAAGCCTGTAGTTCCAGGCTTTTCCTCAGATGCTCATACTGTCTACCGCTAGGGTCTTCGTGAGACTCAACATCTAAATATCTTTTTAATAAGTTCAGAAAAACAGCATAATCATAATCATCATGAAAAATCTTTTGTTTTGCTACGCCCCGATTATAAACATGATAATAAGAATCCGACATATAAGTTTTAACGATGTTTCGACTAGGCATACACCAAATCATACTACCACCCCAACCTCTTTGCAAGGTCCGACCTTGCAAAGAGTGGGGTTAGGGGGATTGGGTTTCTATTATTATGTAGTCGAATTCGTAGGTTGTTCCTTGTTCTATTACATCGTCAGTTACGATTTGGAAACCTGTAGATGTACGCACTACATAGGCACCTAGTTTGGC
>CAYGIR010000084.1:0-2535 GCA_964349985.1 uncultured Candidatus Saccharibacteria bacterium | reverse complement strand
AACACCTGTATGAGTGAAAAATCACCAGCCCCAATCCTAGCAGAGCATCTTAATAATGTGGAGCAAACCATTACCTCTAATGGTGCAAAGCGTATTTATGGTGTTGTCGAAGTCGAAGGCAACAACGGCACTATTATAGAAAAAAGACATGCCTTGAGCGTAGATCGTATACTTCATAATTTTGGCTACGAGGATGAACAAAGCCTTGCTGATTATAATAAAGAACATCCCAAGAGTAATCTGAATAGTCGTCAACAGGTTACGGTTGATAGACTAACCAATAAGCAAGATAGATCATTGGATCGATTGAGCGATATTGATACAGCGCTTAGTACTACCGAATACCAGCAAAGTTTCGGTATGGTACGTTGGCTGGCTGCAAAGACGGAACGATTCGTTCGAGGGCGTATGGTTGATGTGAGACAAAAACGCATCGATCGTCTGGAAGGTAAAGCCTTTCCACCCGTAGCTTCTGTCGAGGTATCTGAAGAGGTACAGCACAAGGAAGGGCGTCTCAATCGTATTATAAGTGGCTTAAGGCGTAAGGACACAAATTACGAAATACGTGACCACACTGATTTTACAGATAATGCTGGCGAATTAGATGTACATGGTTGGATGTCTGCGGCCCGAGAAGATATAGCAATGCTGAATGCTCGCTCCAGATACGCCTCATTTGGTAAGAAAAAACAATTACAAGAAGCGCAAGAAAATTATCAACAAGCCTTCTCAATGTTTATGGCTAGTGAAATGCTCGAGCTACAGGAACAGGAGGGCGTGGAATTTAATGCGGAAGAGTTTAAGGTTGCCGCACTAGAGATATCAATAGAAGAAATCCGAGATAGAACGAGTCTGGAGGTAGAATATTTCGCCCAGTCTAGTCGTGGCAAGGTTTTACTTTGGTATAAAAATCTAAGCAGGCCCAAGAAATTGTTAGTTGGTGGTGGCTTGGGGCTTGCTACTGGTGCGCTAGGTATGGTTGGCGGTGCTGGAACCCTGCTTGTAGGAGGTGGTTTGATTCGATTCAATCGGAGCAAATTAACTCGCCAAGCAAATGGGTTGAATAAAGCGCAGGCTAGTGCGGAATTTAGAGAGGGTATGGAAGCTTATTATTTGGAATCAAACCTGCAAGAATCTGACTTAATGATTGATGAAACGGCATCACCCCAAGAGAATAATGATCGACGTGCGGAAGTAGTCGCCGGCACATTACTTGGTGGTTCACGGGCCTTGGAGAAGCATGATAAGCGACAAAACAGGACGGCCGTTCTTACTGGTGTGGCTGCCCTTGTTGGTGGGTATGCGATCGGAAAGGCTTTATCCGGGTTAGAATTTGTTAAAAATACATCACATACAGTTAAAACACCTCATACAGGTAGTTTGCCTAGTGGTAATTTGATAGAAGACTTAGGGCCTAACAACAGTACTGGATCTGCTGTTAAGTCTGGGATAGAGACATTTTCAGATCATGTTGGTAGAGGAGATGGTATCACCAAATCAATTATTGATTTTGCTGGCCAGCACGGTCAGGACGAACTTGATCCTAGAGTTGCTTTCAGGATTTTCAACAAGGCTAAGGATAATGGTCTAATGACAAACCAACACATTAGTAATATTGGACCCATGAATGTTCAGGGTGGTCTTGGATTTATATCTCCTGGCAATACAACTTTTTCTCCGGAGTTGGTACAATTTCTGAAGGATGAATTGGTAGAAAAAGCCACCTAAGTGGTAAAATAAAAACAGGGAGGAAAAATCGCTATGTTTAAACTCGACAACACACTATTAGAAGAACTTGGGCTAGGCAGTTTGCCTACAGACGAAAAGAATAAGATGTTAGGGCACATCTATGAAACACTCGAGATGCGGGTAGGTATGAAACTGGCAGAACAAATGACCAATGATCAACTACAGGAGTTTGAGGGTTTTATAGACAAGAACGACGAAGCCGGAGCACTCAAGTGGCTGGAAACCAACTTCCCAGATTACAAACAAGTAGTTGCTAATGAGTTAGACAAGCTAAAAATTGAAATCAAACAAACATCCACCGAGATACTTGCCGCCACCAAACAGTAATCCATCATCTCAGAACAGTAGGCCTATTTTAATATTTGTCCGTATCCAGCTATAAAAGCAGCGCCGTCCATTTCGTTTTTCCCGGCTGGTTTTATTCGTACCAGTATGAGTACTCCTTCGGCCGCCTTTACGGCCAACAGTTTGTCGGGTGTTATGATCACGTCCCCGTTTTTGTACAAGTCCAGCCGTAGGTCTAACTGGTCAGCTTTCGCGACTCGGGCTTGAGTGATTATCACATCTTTGTCAGCGATTTTAGTACGGCTTTTTGGCCATGCTATAAATGCTCGGATCTCTCTCTCAATGTCTATGGCAGATTTAGCCCAATCTATTACTCCGTCTTCTTTGGTGAGCTTACGTGAATAGGACGCTCTACTGGACTTACGCAAAATCGTTCGTTCCCGGACCGAATCAGCTCGAGCGAAAACTGTTTTGTCTGAAGGAGAGGTACCTGAAGGTACA
>CAYGIR010000083.1:0-2561 GCA_964349985.1 uncultured Candidatus Saccharibacteria bacterium | reverse complement strand
ATCCTTCGCTGAATACAAAGCGATTCAGAATTCCTGGTACAAAACACTTCAAGCCGACTACAACAAATTAAGCCAACAAATCCAAACTCCACCACCTACACCAGATAACAATCAGCCAACACCAAAAGAGACATCTGACATAATCTGGAACAATAAACCAACGCTATTGAAGTCTGAAGAAGTAAATTTCTACATCAAAAACTCTTTGCCTAACACGAGCGATTACACATCGGTCCAAGAACCCGAAACTATCATCATCGGAAAATTTAACACCACAAGTACCGTATACCCAGACTGGAGCATCTTACGAGCATACGCGTACGATGAATTAGGAATGGGAACCTATCCCGTCTACAATTTGTTCATACTATCCCCGGACAAGGATACCGTTGCGGATTATCAGATTATTAGGCCATGGGATGGCGCCTTACCGGCACTGAGCGAAACAGATTTTCCAAAACAATTAACGCTACCAAACGGAAAAATTGTTAAACGCGGTTATTATGATGACCCAGACCAGTCTTACTACGTAACAACAAATTGTTTGCAATGCGCCACAGGATCACTGTCGCCGATCATGATATCGAAAGAAGGAGTTAAGCTCTATAGCAATACCATTGCAGAAGTCTTCGCCGTGGACAAATTCGGTCGCGGTATGTCGTATTATGATCGCCTTCCCGAGAGCACGCTTGAAAATATCCAGTGGTCCGTAGCAAATTCTACAACAACGCGCTACATGGAAGCCTACCCTGCACCTGGCGGATGCTCTGGAAGTCCGGCCATTGCCACAGACAATCAGCTTGGAACACTCAAGACTGTTGGCGCGCTAGCTACAGGCGAAACGATTTATGTCCCAGCAGACTTGAAAAACAACGATCTCATAAAAAGAACATACGATGCATGGTTTCCTAACTACAGCGAAGCGAACGATAAGCCGTCGTTTGACGTGTATCTTCAACGCTACCCAATTCCGTTCTTCGTACGAAAAAATGCCTTTGGCGCCTGGGTTACCTATTCCTCAACAGACGCAGTAACCATTGCAGAATGCGGCAAACCCGTCATCTACCTCTACCCTGAAAAAGACACAAACGTTTCCGTTCGCTTGCCGTCAACAATCAACGTCACCGTCAGCGAGCCGACTTATCCGAAAGGCGGCTGGAACGTCCTCGCTAAACCTGACGGCTCACTCTTGTACAAAGACGGCAAAACCTACGGCTCGCTCTTCTGGGAAGGCACGGGAGTAAGCTATACAACTCCGAAAGAAGGCTTCGTCATTAAAGACGTCGATGTTACAAATTTCCTCGCCACAACACTACCAAAATACGGTCTAAACCCAACAGAAACCAAAGAATTCATGGACTTCTGGGTCCCGCTCTTCAAAGGCGCGCCTTACTATCGCATTTCCTTTTTAACGAATGACTGGAGCAAAGCCGCACCTCTCAATGTCTCCCCTGCACCTCAAACCCAAATCCGCATCTTCATGGACTGGAGCCCTCTCGCCGGTCCAATCGACATCATCGAACCAACAATCACGACGCCGGCGCGCAGTGGCTTCACCCTCGTCGAATGGGGCGGACTGCTACGCAAATAACCATAACCCACTGATATGAACATGAAAAAATATTTAATTTTCGTTGCTGCTTTGGCGCTCTTAGCAGGTGGAGCAAAAACAGTAAAAGCCGATGACGGCGGACCAAACAGTAATTATTGGATCCTTGCAATAAAACACACTGTGTCAGCATCCTGAACCCGGAAGCAGCGGGCGATAATGCTTTTCTTGTTTTTGATTACTCCGTTAAGACAGGTCAAGCGCTTGGCAAGCCGTGGACGATTGTAAAAAAAGGTGAATGCTATAAAACCGAAGACGGAACCGAAGCAGTGTATTTAGTAGAAGGCGCTGAACGAATAGTCTTTTCAGATTACAGCAACTACTCACCATCTGACAGCATTTCTCAAGTTTTTTGTGATAACGAGAGTAGCTGCTTTGGCTATGAGGCTAAGTATTCAATCACATCCATCAGCCTAGCATTCAGATATGCGGTAACCATACGACCATCCGAAGTTATACACTTTACCGGTATCACCGCCAATTCGCTGTACCCAACAAAATATGATTTTGGAGACCCTGTAACATCGAGGAGCTCCTGGGCGCCACCGGAGATAACACCAATAGTGAATGACCCATCTTTTGTTTCCGTGTGGAACTTATATGACTCTCTCACCGAACAATTAAACAGCACTCTACGTTCCTGTGATAGCCGTGTCCGTATTGAACGGCAATATAGTCTCAATATGAGTGAATACGCTCCCAATAATGAATATTATGATGGTACTTCAGGATTATCCCTCAAAAATATTCTTTGGCGACTTGCAGACAATCAAAACGTGAGCATACCTGTTGATAATGAATATGCATTCACTTTAGAAGATGAATTAAGTCGAATTGACATCATGGGCTGCAAAGCAGCACTTAATACTTTTATACAAGCGCATCAAGCAGATTTCACTACGGTCGATCGTTTAGCGGAAAATATTATCGCAAAATACCCTAATGCATTATG
>CAYGIR010000082.1:0-2650 GCA_964349985.1 uncultured Candidatus Saccharibacteria bacterium | reverse complement strand
TTTCTCAAAATATATCGATCAGCGCTTGACTTCATAAAAGTGTATTTTGAAGTTAAGGGCGACCAAAAATGAAAGCGAGAATAAGCATTCTAAACGGGCTAGAAGTAACAATACGATTTTCTATTGATAGGGATGAACGCGATATTGACGGCGGATACGTTGGAGAATGGCAAGTTGTTGAAGTTAAAGGTAGAAAAGTTTCTGACACTGCCTGGCTCTATACCAGAATCTACGCAACAAAAGGAGAAGAGGACAGAATTCTAGCCATGCTTTTATCTGGAAAGTATAACCTAGATATTGACGATATTGATTATCAACCGACTAATGAATTTGGAGAATGAATAATGAGCAAGCCACCTTGCCACATGGTTACACTTAGCGACACCTTGTCACTATGCGAATACACAGATCCTAAGAATGGAAACTACGGCTTCTGGCTGTACGATGAAATGCGCGGGATGAATGTGGCGATGCGTGCAGAGTCGGAACGCGAGGCTTTTGTCGCAGCCATGACGTACTACCAAGGCAGGCTGAAAGAAGTGGAAACCGGCTACAGCGACATACAAAGCAAGGTGGCCTCCTTCGTTTCGCAGTTTGTGGAAAACTACGACGAATAACGACAAGGGTAACGCGCCGTAGAAAGCGGCGCATAGGAGCTAGATATGAACGAAAAAACTGAGCCGCTTTCTATGGTCGCTGTTGACCCGCTTGTTATGCGTGAAGGTTACTGCTGCGATTGCAAAAATAATCCTGTTGATTCGATTGTTGATGCAGCAAGAATACCTGGGCATCCCTGCAACGGATGCTGGTTTCACGATGATAAATCAAATTGGGAGGCCAGAGATGAATAACCTAGAAAAACAAACGAAGGATTTTTACAAAAAGATAGATCTTGAATTGATACAGGACTCGCCAGACTACGCGGCTGAATTGATAGGCAGATACAGGGAAGAGCAGGAAATATTAGTTGGAGCACTCAAGCTAATAGCAAGTGATGAAGCAGAATGGCCGATGAATCTAGCACAAAATGTCCTTGATAAGGTGCTAGGCGTTGATGACGCATAACGCAATATATACGTCATTAGATGTCTTATAAAAAACATACGGGAATGTGTATGGAATTTTACGTAATTATTTGCTTAGGCATTATGGGTTTAGTTTGCTTGGTAACTGGAATTCTTGAATTTTTAGCTCACGAGGCCTGCCCAAAATGTAAGCGCAAAGGCTGTGCTCTTGACTGGTGCGGCATGTGTAATGGAATGGACAAAGTGAAAACTAATAAAGGGTAATAAAATGACAAGCATAAAAGACAGACTTATTAAAAGATACGTAGAAAGCGGCCAAGGCGATAGAGGGGACGCAATCCATGCTCTAAACTACTTGATCACGAAGTACACAACGCGGCCAGGATACACTTTAAGCGAGCTTAGAGTCGAGCTTGTACGCTCCTACTTTATACCCTATAAAATGGACGTTGACTTAACAGTAAGGGGCTTGCTTGGTGAGCTTGACTTAATAGGCATCATAAGTGATAGAAAGCGCACTGAACTGCTTAAAATCAAGTTTGCAAAGGACGGGATAAAGCAGGTATTGCACAAGACAATAGATGATAAAACCAATGCACAGGCGTAAAAAGTTTATTATTTACCCGCCCGATTACCTGCCCGGCGATGGTTTTGTGGTACGTCACTCCATGCGGCAAGCGCTAAAGGCGGCCGTTAGAATGGGTGATGGTGCAAGCGTCGACGTTTGCATCTACATTCACCCGGCACGCTGCAAGCAGTGGACATACTCAAGGCAGTGCATGCTGTTGTGGTAGTAGTAGTGCTGCTAAAGTCCACTAACCCCTTGCTAACCGGCGCGAAGCGTCCGAGTTGAGCTAGTTGTTATATTTACGATTGGAGGAATCATGGAAAACTATTACTGGCAGACAGATGGACCACACGCAAACAACCAGACAACAATGTGTGACTGGATTGATAACCACAATACAGAGTTAGAAATAACTCTAGTTGATGGTACTTATGCCGAAGGCGTTGATAAAGAAGGCTTTAAGTGGGAAATACACGCAAGCGGTAATGGCGACTTCAACAATCACAAGATTGAATTTGTGCCATTTACAGAGTGAATATAACACCTGAATTAACCGGCTCGGCGCTTTTGCGGGGCCCGTATTAAAAACAGCGAAATAATTGCATAGCGGAGTAGCGCATGAGTAATGACGACAATATGGGCAAGTCCGCGTGGACTGCCGGGTTATGCCACTAACAACGAAAGGGTAAATGATGAATAAGAAAATGTACGAAGTAAATTGGCACAGTGTTGGCGACAAGTTTTCGCATTGCGCTGTGACCGCCATCACGGTTACACGCGAAGGCATTCTTCCCGGCTGCACTGGAGTAACCATTACCGCTACCGACCACGAAGGGCGAAAGTTTCAGGGTTCTCCCGGCAACTACCATAACACCGAAGCTGAAGCGTGGGCCGAGGTTAAGGTGGCTATTAGCGAAACCATCAAGGCTAACGAATCAAGCATCGCCAAGCTGGTGAATGAAACAAACGCACTCCGCGAGTACCTGACAAAGGTCGGCGCTAGCGGCACTGCGTCGCCTGGAGCTATAAGTTATGCGTATTGAAGATGTAATTTCGG
>CAYGIR010000081.1:0-2707 GCA_964349985.1 uncultured Candidatus Saccharibacteria bacterium | reverse complement strand
GCTATGCAATGAGCTTTGATGGAGCTGACTTTTATAAAGGGGTCGGAACTGATGCGGCGGCAACCCTAGTTTCACCCATTTTAGGTAGTTGGCAGACGACTTCTCGATTAGAAAAATCACAAGGTAAGTTTGTAGCAGACCAATGGCAAGAATACTTTGACAGTAGCCAAATATTACAGAAACGTCTTTCGGCCAAAACATTACATAAAGTCGTTATTGCCGCGGCTATTGTAACATTCATACTTTATGTAATAATGGCGATCTGGCCTTCGAATTAGTTGGTACGCGCCAAACTAGCTATGAAATTGAGCTAAGCTCGGTTAATGATTATTTTACTTAGTGACGTACTAAATGCAAAAATTAACGGGGCAAAAATTGGTATGTAATAGATCATAAAAATAATTTCTCCTGGTCCTTGGATTGCGTCACGCTGTATAATGACAAAAACGGCCAGTACAATAATGGCGTGAAATATTATTGCTTGTCGATAAACAACGGATGATGATTTGAGTAGTTTCCCAAGAATATGCGGGACCAAACCAACACTTAGAAAAAAGGGAATTAAGTAAAAGACACTAGTAAATAAATCCGGCGTTTCTTGAGCGAATGCGACAATCAGTAATAGTAGGATACTACCGACGCCAGCTAATATGTATGCCTGACCGGGGTTAATAGTCGGTGGTTGTTTTGCGGTTTGTACTATAGTGGGTTGCGAAACAGGATTAACTCCTTTGATTTTTGCTTGTATATTACGCTTCAGATTAATAACGAACACGGGAACGGCTATTAAAAAAAGGATCAAGAATAAGAACATGGCAATTTTTGGAGCTACAAAACCACTAGCAAGTATTAGCCCCATGACTACAATAATATCTTTTGATTTTGCAGTATTCAAAGTTTAACCTACTTTTTATATTGTATATGACGTGCATTATAAATAACATGGTCACATAGCTAACATATTAGCATATAATATAAGCATGCTAGATATTCCGAGTTAACAGTAGTGATGCTACCTAATTTTATTGCTTAGACACAAAAGTGCCAGTGGGTCAGGGCCAATCCTCCAACGTCATAGGTATGCGAGCTATTGGAATTCTCAGACAATCACTAAATAACACCTACAGAGGAACGTCCCCTTAAACCAGATCGAATTTAGTCGTTGGCAGGATTAGTGTTTATATGAACTGGTATATAGTTGATTGCCTGGCCTTGATGCGTATTTATACATAGGTCTACTAACAATCTACACATTGTTACGGTGTATATCTTGCCTCTATCGGTTGCTCTCATCTTAATGGTCCCCTCACATATAGTCGAGTTTTCACGCATAATATTTGTTAAACTTTCTATGTCATGATCAAGGTCGTCAAGATCTGTGGTTGCGGTTTGCCTTACCGCTCTTTTTACTTCTTCGGCGTATTCTGTGGGTATATTAGCATCTACTCCCTCCTCAAATGCCTCACCCATTAGCGCAACACCTAATTCTGTGATTCCGATTTTAGCTAATATTAAGTTCGCCAATTGATCAGCTAAGCCACGCTGTAGAGAACAATCAGAGCATTTGTCAGGAATTATAGTTGCTTCATATATTGCTGTATTAGGATCAAACATGCATTGTATTATGTTACATATTCTACTATATTGCAATTTTTCGGAACTCCAAAATCCAATGAATTGTAATGCTTCAAGTACCATCAGCAGAATTAGAAACGTTTATGGGCGGGTAAGAACCGACTGTATAAGTTCAAACACCAGCTTGACTTGTAATACTTCAGTGAGTAAACTAAATATCGAACGCATAATAAAGCTGAGGGGTATAAATATGTCAGACAAATTGTATAAATTAGGTTTGTGGTCCTACAAACGACGTAAATTTGTGTTAGCGGGCTGGCTACTTGTCATTGTTGCCACCATATGTTTAATGATTGCTTTTCAGAAACCCGTATCGACCGAGTTTAAAATCCCTGGGACAGAAGCTCAAGCCACTATAGACATATTAAGTCAGAAATTCCCAGCCGTATCTGGAGCATCAGGTCGAATAGTTTTCGCGGCACCCGCAGGTAAGTTGATTACAGATTATAAGCAAGTTATTGACGAAACCACGCAAGCAATTACAGGCGTAGAAAATGTCGCAGTCGCTCTGAGTCCATTTACAACGCAAGCCATATCCCCAGACCAACGCGTTGCCATTATGCAAGTACAATTCAAGGTTGATCGTGGGGGAGTAACAGAAGAAATGTCTCAGGCAATTCTGAAAAAATTAGATAGCCCCAAGGCAGCAGGACTACAGGCGGAAAGTAGCAAAGACATATTAGGTCAACCCGAACCCGCCCTAGTCGGACCTGGCGAAATACTTGGCTTCGCAATTGCCGCATTAGTACTCATCATAACTCTCGGTTCTTTGACAGCTGCCGGAATGCCTCTTGCTATCTCTGTTGTCTCTGTTGTAATAGGTGTTACGGGAGTATTTGCGTTGAGTAGTATTGTTAGCATTAGCTCGACAACGCCCGTATTATCAATTATGCTCGGTTTAGCTGTTGGTATCGATTACGCACTGTTTATTATCAGTAAATACAGAAAATATTTATTAGAAGGTATCACACCAGCAGTGGCAGCTGGGCGTGCATTAGCAACGGCTGGTAATGCTGTTATCTTTGCGGTCTCTACAGTAATCATCGCACTTTCTGGATTGAGCGTAGTTGGT
>CAYGIR010000080.1:0-2708 GCA_964349985.1 uncultured Candidatus Saccharibacteria bacterium | reverse complement strand
TGTGAACCTTTTATAACAATTTGATCCAACTGTACTATATAGAAAAAGCTTTCAACGCTGTCTTTATTCCTCAAAAAATCCGGCACAGTTTTGCCAATCATAACCTCACTCAATCCTGGGCTACTCTGTTGTTTTACGTAGTTCTTGACCTCATCAAAAGATACCTCTTGATCCCAAGGTTTCACAGCCGAGTTACCAAATTGCACGCTTCTATTGGTATTTGTTAAGTTCAAGTATCCCAATTTAGGATCCTTTTTTAGTAGCGCAAGCACTTCACCGGCTGTCAGTTTCTTGTCCTTGAGCTGTTGATGGTAATAATCGGCTTTTTCCTTGGCGTAGGCTCTATCAATCGCAATTAGTTTGGGATCACCGTAACCAGATGGTATAAAGTCCGGGCCTCTTTCGATATGTTCACCGAATCTAAAAATCAAAGAATAACCCTTGTATAATCCTTCCTTGTTTTCCTCTAAATATGCGTTTAGGAGATGATTAAATGCCACTAAATCAGCCCATTCATTGACTTCTTTACCGTTGGCATTAAGCGTGTTTGTATATTTTCTGATTTTGTTTATTTCGGCTTGCGTGAACTTTATACCCATGCCGTTAGCGGCTTGCTTATTCATAGAATCGTCATATATTTGCTTGATAACAACCGTTTTAGTCTGACCATTTGCTAGAGGTAGCTCAGCCATTTTGTCCAGCTCAGACTGCCTATAAACCCTATTTTCTATCTTAAACACCACTCGGCTCCCGAACCCAAACCGACTTAGCCAATATTCACGGTTGTACGATCGTCCCACAACAATAATGCCGGTAAACAGCCCAGCAACACCTATGACCACTATCGCAATAAATAGCTTGCTCCGTAAACTACGTGCTGAAAAGGCTTTCCAATACTCCCCTAGGGATGATTGGATGGTTTGTTTTGTCGCGCGCATTTTCTTCATACTTCTCACAGCGTATAGTTTATATCATGATAACGTTTATGTTAATTATACACTTATTGGTACGGAATCCTACGTACTAGTTGCGTCGGTCGAGTATACTGGACCTATATATTATGAACGCGACAGGAAATATATCATGACTAGTGGCGCACAAGAAACCTCCCCTGTCCAAAAAAGGTTTAATTTGTTGAGAGTGTCGGCATTTTTGCTTATGTTGGCGGCACTATTAGCAACACCTGCTTTTTGGCTATTGGGTAGCACCACCCTTGCACTGGTAACTTTGTCTGATATGTCGGCGGCTATTTTGATACTTCTATTTGTCAAAACTCCCAAATTCTTAGAACCGGCCGGCCATGTACTCTGTGCGACTTTCATGACAGGGCAAGTCGTACCACTTTTGCTACCAAATGCTGATGGCTCTACGCTCATAGGCGTACCTCTCATGTTAGTAGGTGCTTTCACACTTTTAGGTAGAAAAGGTGGCATCATCTGGACTACGATAACTATTACAACTCTTGCGACACTGATCACCTTAAGGATCATAGGAATAACCAGTCAAGACGTGCGACTGGTCTATTTTGTAGTTAGTTTTGTGCTGGTTGGCGGATTAGCGGCAGTATTATACGCTTATGAAGGCATAAATATTGCGTATGAAAAGGCTCTAAACGAACAGCTCCAGAAAAATCAGCTGCTGAGCAAACAATTAGCCATAGAAAAAGACAGCGTCGAACAAGAGGTCATAGCTCGAACGCGCGAACTTCGCGAGGCCCAGAATCGCTTATTAGAAACCGATAAAATGAAGACCGAATTTGTAACTCTGACCTCCCATAATCTCCGCACACCGCTAACAATTATTCGCGGCAACATAGAGCTACTAGGTTTGCCAAACCTGGATAATCATAAAAAGTCTGCTCTACTAAATGATTTAAGCAAAAGTTCCCAAAAACTAGGCGAACTAATAGAAGATCTTCTCACCATAAGCACCATAGAAGCCGGAGATGGTCTTGTTTTAGAAGAAATCGGCGTGGATAAACTACTTAAACCTCTGGCACTAGATGCCGAACGGCTTGCTGATGCTACCAATAACCGATTAATCAAAGCCATAGAACCCAGCCAGGCAACCATAAAAGCCAACCCCACTCGTCTCAGCTCAGCAATTACGAATATATTGGATAACGCTTTCAAATTTACTCACGAGGGCAAGATTACATTTGCCACAAAAACTGACGATACGAATTTGATAATAGCCATCAGTGATACCGGCATTGGCATTGACCCGAGCGAGATTCCCAAACTTTTTACAAAATTCCATAGAGCCACCAATACCATGCAATACAACTACGATGGCGAAGGTGTTGGCCTATATCTAGTAAAGTTAATAATAGAAGAACACGGTGGCACCATAAGTGTCATGAGTACAATCGGCAAAGGCACAACCTTCACCATAACCATACCCTTAAAACCATAGACATAAATATCTCGTAACTCGAGCTACCTTTTGAGCTAAAACTGACCATGCCACCGACCGATAGAGATGGTCGTGGCTACTGCGACGAACTATACTGGACTTACGCAAAGCTCCCTCACCCCCAGACCGAATAATCTCGGCTACAAACCGTTTTTCCTCTCTCGATGTAGCTATGACTACCCCTCCTTCATATAAAACTGTTTTCGCTCGAGATGATTCGTCCTGGGAACGAGCGATTTTGCGTAAGTCCAGTATAGCCTCCGCCCAATTAACAAAAGCACCAAGCGCAAGCG
>CAYGIR010000079.1:1165-2755 GCA_964349985.1 uncultured Candidatus Saccharibacteria bacterium | reverse complement strand
CGACCCAAGAGGTTAGAGCCCGCTTCATTGACGAATACTATATTATCATCACGGTCGATTGCGATCGCCGCGCTATTCATAGTTCTAATAATGCTATTAGTAATAACTGTTGGATCAACCGAAGAAGCACCGTACCGTAAGATGGCATATGTCATCATTGATGCCATAAAAACAGTTGTATATGGAGTAAACGATGGCGTTCGAATATCGAATATAGGTAATACTCCTTTAGTTATGATGCCTATAGTAAGTGATGCCACGACACCGAAGGTAATAAGCATAATTTGCTTCTTTAGAGCAGCATTTTTGGATTTACGATAAGTTCTAATTAAAATTGCAGTTGGGATAAAAATCCCTAGCTGGATCCAGATCAGTAGCACAAACAGATATTTTGGAGTAGAGGACTCTACGTAGCCCCAAGGCATTTTTTTGAGAACACTGAAAGAAGCCGTAAAAAGCACATTCGTATATAGACCCCCGTACAATAATACTAAAAAGTTAGAACCCCATATCGCGCCAGAAACCCACCAGCGCTGTAACCATTCTGACTTTCCAACGAAATGGATTACAAAGTATATGAAACTAGTTGTAAGTACGATAATACTGATTACCGATACTGCAGCTAGCATTTTATAAAGCTGAGGTATGCTAGAGGTAAAAGGTCGTAGATCTAATGCGATAGTCGCTACAATCGAATTACCAATATACAGCTTCAACCAAGCGGCAGTTGGCGAATAACGAGTGTGCCGTATTAGCAGTATCAGAACATACAGCAACACCAGCAGTGATGAACACACCGCGTAAAAATACCAGTTATGTAGTACTTCTTCGAGTGTCATGTCTGGATTACCTCCATTGATGCTAGCCTCACTCTAGCTTGGTAGGAGTTTCGCGCTTGGGTACAAAATCGCATTTTATTTAATTCTCTAGTTGTTTTGTTAAATTTTTGGTAATAAAAAATGCTGGAATTATGCTTAGAATAAGCATGGCGGCAGTTAAAACGAATGTTAGGCTTACAGATTGCCCGGCCGTCCTTAATACGGAACTCTGTGGCTTGGCTACCATTAGCATCCCTACTGGTACGTTATCGACGTCTTTGAGTGGCAATATGGCACCTAATAATTGACGGTTTTGAATTGATAAGTCCCCACTATAATCCTGACCTTTGTCCAATACAGTATCTTTAATGGCTGGTTTGTCGAGTACAGCCCCCGTATTACGCGTTTTACCATCAGCTGCCAGCAGAGTAGTTGCCGCGATGACATTACCTCCATAAACTGAGCTTTGTAGTCCCGTCGAATTCTTGACTCCGTCTATGAATGCTTCGTCCAGCCTAACGCCACTTACGACTACCCCAACAATATTACCTTGATCATTTCTAACGGCCGTAGCACTGCGTACTTCTACCACCGGTGCGCCAACCCCCTCGCTAGTCACAACGCTTGATTTATTCGAACCCAGCAACGCTCGATTAATCAAGACATCGCCAGACAATGAATCACCCCAGCGACTTGGTTCTTGCCCCCGCAACAATACCTGTCCATCGGCATTGGTAATCAACAAAAATGATTGCTTTTTGGCAACCATATA
>CAYGIR010000079.1:0-1065 GCA_964349985.1 uncultured Candidatus Saccharibacteria bacterium | reverse complement strand
GACCACCAAACCCAGCCAAACGCCGCGACCCATGAAAACAAAATCGGGTTAGTCGTATCCCGTAGCAAAGTTGCCATCCGGATCAAATCTGCCAAGCCTAGCAAAAGAAATGCTCCGGCGACCATCTTGAGGTGTCGTTCCAAGCCTGTGGTAGCACGTCGCCAATATAACCCAGCTGTAGCTAGTCCACCAAAAACAACCGTCCATTTAAAGCTTAGTGTGATTAAGGGGAGTATGGCATTAGCATTTTTTGGATGTTGTTTTTCGGAACTCTTATCGACATTCTCAGGCTCATCAGGCTTCTGTACATCAGATGATTCCGGAGCTTGTGGTGCGTCCAAATCATCAAACACCAAACCCTTGTTATCGGGTACGGCCTGCAATGGATCCATAAGTTGCCCTAGAATGATGCAAACGTAGGCTAATACCCGTGCCACAAGCGTCAATCCGGTCGTAAAATTGCCTAATACGGACAGCCCTAGAACTGATTGCTCTATCAACGTAGCTTGCGACAAAAAAGATAATCCGAGCAAAGCAAAGCCAACCCAACGCATCAAACCGACCATCGAACGCCGCACTAACCAGGAATCTAAATATAGCCAGCTAACCGCCAAACAAACTAACGCGGCGAACAAATGTATCGCGAAATGGGCGTTTTGTGAAAAAAACTGCAACCACATGCTCAGATCCACCTCATTTTTTAATTACCCACATTCTTTAATAATTCCTGACTAGATAATACACCAACCACAACCTTTTTGACTACACCGTGCCTATCAATAAAATAATGCGTCGGTAAACTGCTCACCGCAAATGGATCGGCCAATCGCTGGTCACTGTCTGCCAAAATGGGCAATTTGTAGCCGGCGATTTTGGCAAAAACCGCTAATTTGGCTTGGCTTTCGCCCAGACCCACGGGAATGACGTTGAGTTCCGCCTGCTCCAGCTGATTGAGAATTGCTAATTGGTTTTGAGCTGGCGGCGACCAAGTGCTCATGAATGTCAGAATTGTCGGCCTTCCTCTAGTTTGAACACTACTCAATGTTTGCCCGTTCGTCATTGGTA
>CAYGIR010000078.1:0-2793 GCA_964349985.1 uncultured Candidatus Saccharibacteria bacterium | reverse complement strand
CATTATTGGGCGTTGTTTCTATGGATGACCTATTTTTCATGTTTCAACCTCCAATTCAAACGAAGCCAGTTTTTCGCAAGTTGATTGGTAATCGGTATGCCAAATGCCACGAATACCTATTCCTTCTGCGATCTGAACAAACATTTGGGTGTTTTCGAAATATACAACCTGTTCCGCACCAACCTGGGAAACGTCTAATGCCAGCCGGAAAATATCGGCATCTGGTTTTCGGAGACCGACATAACAAGAGGAAATGAAAAAATCAACGAACTCATTCAGTCTAAACTTCTGAATTCGATATGCATTGAGTTCCCTTGCTTGGGTGTACGACAAAAATCCCTTTTCCCTTTGATTACGCAACTTTCTGATTATGCGTTATTAGTTCAAGCAACTTTTCTTGGGTTCCGCTCTTATAACATACTCTTAAATTGAGCATTTGCTGTGCCCCTGATAGTGTCCATCGTTGCCCCGATAATTTCATTCGTTTCTGAATGATGTCACGATTTGCCGATTCTATTGCACCTGAGCCAAACAGTAGCCCTCGTTCTTTGTAAAGCCCATAGTTTATGCGTTTTTCATTGTTTCGTAAATAGGTCAATAATTTTTGCTTTTCGTTTTCAACCAGTTTCTGGCGACATGGCAGGTTGGATATTTTTGTCAATAATTCGTTTACCTTTTTCTCCATTAAAAGTTCGATACAAGACTCTACCTATTTTCGCGATTGATGTTCATCTTTGTGGTAATATATTTTAGCAAAGGCATAATGATGTTCCTTGCAATGATAGAGATCCAGGATTTGTGTGCTGTTGGGATAATATTCCTCTACCCATTTCCATATCCATTTTGCACCATCGCAAATAAACACCAAAGGGCCCCTGTTTGGGAGTATGTCCAGTACTTTGTCAAAAAACTGATCATGCCCGCCCAGATGCGCCACATAATTTGAGCTACCGATATAGTTGCGCTCTTTGGAAACATTCTCAATCCTGTTGCTGGACAGAAAAGTCCTGCAAAGTTTAACCTCCTTCCATGCGTTGTCTTTTTGCCGTGTTAGGATCATGCTGCCGTCCATCATCGCATAAGTTGTTTCGTCTTTTAATGGCAAACGCAATTGTATAGCCTCATTGTAAGCTTGTCTCCAATCAACCTGACCCAACAAGTCTCCGTAATGATGGCACAACCGTTCTATTTGTTTCGCATTTACTTCTATGCCCTTCAATTTGGTCACCTCTTCGCTGGCTTCTTCAAAAGTCAATTTTGTGCCAGCCCGGCACAAATGTTCCTGCATGTAAGGACTGATCTTAAAACCACCGGGGGCTGTTGCCAAGGGGTGACTTTTGGGAAAACAAACATCGCCCATACTTGTAAGGATGGTGATCCGGTCGTTTTTCGATTTTGGGATATTTCCTATTATGGATTGAAAAACCGACTGTCCAAAATCTCGGATCAGATCATTAAACGAAGATTCAAATTGGTAGCTTGATGAATCATTTGAAATAGTTTTTGATAAATCTTCAAGTGCTTCTGCAAAAGACACAAATATTTCATCTAATTTTGTTG
The DNA here is from genome assembly GCA_964349985.1 of uncultured Candidatus Saccharibacteria bacterium. Taxonomy (GTDB): domain Bacteria; phylum Patescibacteriota; class Saccharimonadia; order Saccharimonadales; family CAYGIR01; genus CAYGIR01. Next base: position 1,233 of record CAYGIR010000078.1, on the reverse strand, counting down.
CCATGCTCTTAGGAGTTAAAGGTTATACTTGTTTGTATTTTTAGTTGATTTACAAAAGTATAGCCTTTTTTCTATTAAACCGGAATTTTGTCGTACACCCCCTTGCTTCGTTACTTACCACAACAATTTTTAATCCATACTTCGCCTTAAGCTGACGGATTAAGCCGATCATCTTCGGGTCGGATTCTGACCGGGCAAACATAAATGCCTTAAATTGGGTCGGTGTAAAAGGTCTTTGTTCATAAAACACTACAAGTTTCAGGTATTCCTCCATGGTCAATTTGTCCAGTTCGAAAGTCTCAAATACCATTTGATGCCGGTCTTCCATTTCCTGCTGGTTCAGGTGGAATTTTTTTACCGCCAATTTGCGAAACTCATGTCCCCAGCCATCGGTGAGCAAAACGCCCCCAATATCTACAAACAGTGTTGTGACCAAAATTGATTTATCCATTTTTAGTGTTTTATTTTCAGCTCAACTTCAGGTTGCTGATTTATTTGCCAGCGCTCCCATCAGTTTGTCGAAGGGTTCGTTGAATTTGCCGATACCTTCATCTTCAAGTTGCTGGGTGATTTTGTTTATATCAATCTCAAGTTCGGGAAGGCTTTTCAATACCCGGTTTGCTTTTTGCAAATCCTGTTCGATAGTTAATTTCGGATCGCCATGATCGCGGTAGGCATCGATGGTTTGAGGGGGAACGGTGTTTATTGTATTTGCGCCGATTAGCGGTTCAATGTATTTTATATCGCTGTAGTTTGGGTTCTTGTTACTTGTGCTGGCCCAAAGTAACCGCTGAACATGCGCGCCTTTTTCCTGTAGCTTTTTAAACTGGGCGCTGCCAAAAACTTCTTTATAAATCTGATAAGCTGCTTTGGCACTCGAAATAGCTACTTCACCCAGCGCTTCCCTGGCAATTTCGTTCTTTTTGCTATCTGATTCAATGATTTTTTCCAGCAACGGATCGACAAGACCAGGTGCGTTTTGTACATATCCAATCCGGGTATCAGACACAATGATTTTTTCGAGCAAAGGATCGACCAGTGTATCAATCCGGCTTAAAAAGAAACTGGCCACCGAAGTTATTTGATCGATGGATTTCCGCTTGGCAACGCGCGCTTCAAGTCCTTCAACAAAAGCTTCGGCCACAGCACGGTAACGAGGCAAACTAAAAAGCAGGGTTACGTTGACATTGATTCCTTCGCTGATCAATTGCCGGATTGCAACCAAACCTTCAG
>CAYGIR010000077.1:0-2891 GCA_964349985.1 uncultured Candidatus Saccharibacteria bacterium | reverse complement strand
CGAATCAGCTCGAGCGAAAACTGTTTTGTCTGAAGGAGAGGTACCTGAAGGTACATCGACCTGTCCGTCCTGTCGGAAAGACAGGCGGGAAGAAGAAAAACTGTTTGCAGCCGAGGTTATTCGGTCTGGGGATGAGGGAGTTTTGCGTAAGTCCAGTTTAGCTCCGGTTACATCTTGTGCTTGTGGTTTAAGAATTCCTTTGATGTAGAGAGGTAACTTATCTATTAGTAGCTTATAACTTAACTGGATCAGAGCTTCAGTTAATTGAGGGGTGGTCATGTCTCGGCGGAGATTATATGTGGCATAATCAATGATCGGACCTTCATCCATTGCCTCAACAAGCAACATCAGGCTTACGCCAGTTTGTTGTTGTCCAGATAAGATAGCGAAGCTAATTGGATCAGCCCCACGCCACTCTGGTAATAATGAAAAATGACTGTTTACGATACCCAGCGGAAAATAATTTATTACACCACTAGATACGATGATTCCAAAATCAATCAAAACACCAATACGACTTTTAATTGGTTCAGAGTCAAATAATTTATCCAATTCAGCCTTATTTCTTGCTGTAAAAACAGGTATGTTTAATGATTCGGCAAGACTTAATACCGGCACTTCGCCACGATGATGAGGTGGTCGTGGCTTTGTGATTACGGCTTCAATATTAAAATCTTTGGCAAGTAATTCCAAGCTTTTGGCAGCAACCGGTCCGCTACCAAAGAATACTATTGGCTCTGATATCTTTTTCATAATCCAACTCTTTTAATTGTCCATCATCTTGTAGTTTGTAAAAAGTGCTTGGCTCATGTCTGATGTGATCGATAAATAATTTACCGTTAGTATGATCTATCTCATGTTGAAAAATTCGGGCCAAAAATCCATCAGCAGTGATTCTGATTGGTTTTCCGTTACGATTCAGAGCCTTTACTTTGACTCGCGCGTAGCGAGGGACTTTACCGTAAATATCTTTTATACTTAAACAACCTTCAAAATCTTGAACAAGTTCACCATCCAGCTTTGTAATTTCTGGATTAATGAATACTTGAAATGTTCGGTCTTTCTTGTTGTCAAAATCACTTCGAATCACAACAATCCTTAGGGATACGTCTATCTGTATTGCCGCTAAAGCAACACCAACTTCATGAACTCTGCTATCCTCCCAGTCAAGCGTTGCGGCGATCATTTCATCGATAATCGTCTGAACACTTTCATTAATGACCCCCACTTTTTTGGAGCGGGTGCGCAAATGATCATTAGGTAGTCTGATGATATTGTCCTTGGGCGTATTCATATCAAATTAGTCTACTACAGCAAATCACTCGGGTCTAGGTCATACGTAGTGTTGCTTGGCAGAATGTTAATTATTTCTAGCAGCCGTTTACGCTCTCTGGATTTAATAACAAGATGCCAGGCATATCGACCCGACATCTTTTCTATAAATCTAGGCGAGGGTCCTTCAATATCAACCGCCTTAACAGATGTAAGAATAGTTTTAGCTATTTTTTGGCAGGCCGTAATAGCCGCTTTACTCGTTGTTCTGGCGCATGTGATTTTGAGCAAATAACTAAATGGTGGAAAATTGTATAGTTGTCTTTGTTTTAGCTCATTCGTATAAAATTGATAATAATTCTTCTCCAGAGCAAGTTGTATGAGTGGACTCTGTGGATCAAAGGTTTGCACCAATAGTGTGCCAGCACGATGACCACGACCAATTCGTCCACTGACCTGACTCAATAGTTGGTAGGTTTTTTCTGTGGCAGAATAGTCAGGTATCTGTAGTCCACTATCTGCTTGTATAACTCCAACAACACTGAGTTTTGGCAGATCAAACCCTTTAGCAATGGTTTGAGTGCCAATCAGGATATCTATGTTACCGGAACGAAGGGCTTTATATTGTGCCTGTAGGTTTTGGGCTTTTTCGGTATCACGGTCAAAGCGAGCAACCCGAGCTTCTGGAAATAGTTTTTTTACTTCAAGTTCAATCGCTTTAGTACCAATGCTACGGAATATCAGTTCACCGGCCGTACATTGCGGACAGGTTGTCGGTACTTTATTGTTGTATTCACAACTATGACAGCGCATGACATGATTATCTTGGTGATAAGTCAGCGCGACATCACAGTGAGGGCAAACCGCTTGCCATCCACAGTTACTGCATAAAACGAGTCGGGCACTACCTCGACGATTAAGAAACAATAGACTTTGCTCATTATTTTTAATGGCTTGTTCCATAGCTTTAAGCAGAGAATTCGACATCCACGATGAACCTGTAAACTGATTTTTATCTCGCAAATCTATAATTTTAAGATCAGTTTTCGCATGGTTTTTGATCGCGGGCTTTGTCATACGTAGTATAGGTAGTTTCTTATTTTCAAAAGCAAAATAATCAGTAATCAGTGGTGTCGCGGTACCCATAATAAATCTAGCATCATGCAGACGAGCTAATTGTGCTGCCACTCGACTTGTTTGGTAATACGGTGCCTGCTCCTGCTTATACGCGCTGTCGTGCGCTTCGTCCATAACTATCAAACCAATACGCTTGAGTGGCGTAAACAGGGCAGATCTAGGGCCAATAATTACAACACCTGAGTTATCTGTTGCCGCCGCGATCCAGACTGCTCGTCTTTGGGCCGGTGTCATGCCCGAATGAGTCACCAGTACTCGTTTACCAAATGTTGTGGTGAATGTATCAACCATCGGTTGAGTCAGACCAATTTCTGGAGTCAAAATTATCACGGATTTGCCTTCTTGTAAGGTTTGAGTAGCCAATTCTACGTATAATCGAGTTTTACCAGTACCGGTATCACCATGGAGTAATATACTGGGCTTACGCGAAACTCCCTTATCCCCAGACTGAATAACCTCGGCTACAAACTGTTTTTCTTCTC
>CAYGIR010000076.1:0-2937 GCA_964349985.1 uncultured Candidatus Saccharibacteria bacterium | reverse complement strand
ATTACAAGATTCTATTTCCATTCGAACCCAAGACCTTACTATTTCTCTGAGGGATAAACATGTTCGTCGTGGCATAAGACGCGAGCGAGTTCCTGGCATGCGAGTTCTCAACGAGGTGAGTGTTGATATACCCCCAGCAACCTACGTGGCTATTAAAGGGTCTACTGGCTCGGGCAAAACTACCTTATTGGGCGCAATCATAGGTTTATTACCTGAAAATCAACAATTGCCCTCAAGCGGAACGGTAACTTGGAATAATATTGATATATATTCATTGAAAGAAAGAGATCGAGAAGCACTCAGACGGCGAACTGGATTTGTTCCACAAGCATTTCCGCCCAACAGAGGTATGACACTTGCCGAACAGGTGGTCATAAATCATAAACTCAATAACTTGCACGTTGGTAAACGCGCTATTACTGGTGCTTTTGAATCGGTGGGCTTGGATAAACATCCAGATAGTCCAGCACTGGGTCTATCTGGCGGGGAGACTCGTAAATTAGCGTTAGCCTCAGCGATACTAAACCCTAATATAGAGTGGTTGTTTTGTGATGAGCCAGCAGCCGGTACGGATGAAAAATCGAACGGTGAAATAAACGCACTACTTGACGGGATAAACGCCACTGGAATTGGAATAATATTAATTACACACGAAGAAACCACCGCTTCTAGAGCAATTACTTTGGCTGAAGGCCAAATTGTACACGACACAAATCTGCAAGACGACGCCAGTATTATGCCCATTCGGAGCAGAGCAATATGATTACACCTCAGGCTATGGAAGGGCTGGACGCACGCGATATTGATTGTAGTTTACAAATTGTTTCTAGGCCTGAAGATGCTATTAAGCCTACAGATACATCTGTTTTTATTGCAACCGATCCGCTTTGGAGCCCAAACTATGGTACTTATGATAGGGATACCCTTACTATCAAATATCGTAAGCTTGCCACAATATTAATGAATCTGGGTGTTGACGGCGCGGATGTTGAGCAGGAATTAGAACAAAGCCTGGATTACATTAATCATTCTTACGATTTATTTGAAGGCAAGAAAGATGCTGGGTATGATGCTTCTTTCGCTTTTCTGGTTCCAACGAGACTCAACAGCAAAGACACAAAATATAGCGGCGAAATATATCCCTATTTACCAATACTGCAACGCGTAGACCCCTTGACACGTCAACGTACTTTTCAGGGCATGTGTCCCGCTGTTTTAGATACTTATATCCAAGATGAACAGGGCAGAAAAGGCGTAATGGTTTTTACACCGGTGTTTGAAGACATGCCAAATGATATTAATAATCTTACTACTACACTACACATAACGCGTAAGATTGTTAACGATACAGTAGACTTTGCTCATAATAAGCTGGGTGCTAGCATAGTAGGCCTAGGCGCCACATTACCAAAATATACTAAACTAGGTAGGACAATTAAGGTGCCGGGTGCAAATATTACCACTGGTCACGGTGGTACGGTATGGTTGATTGGAGAGACCGTTAATAAAGCACAGGAAAGTGTTAAGGGCGGAGGCTCGGAGTATATCGGTATGATAGGTTTGGGGGCAATAGGTGCTTCAAGTGCCGAATATATACTTGATGATCCGAATCGGCGTGTAATTTTATTCGACAGGGCTACAAGTACTGCTCAAAAGGTATACATGCAACTCGCGGAAAGGTATGGTTCCGGTAGAGTATTAATGGCGAATAATATAGGGGAAGTACTCGTTAAATCAAACATTATTGTATCGGCTGTTACCAGTCCTATTGGTATGGACTTAGATCCACAACTTGCCGATATTGATTTAACTGGCAAAATTATTATCGATGATTCACAACCAGGGTGCTTTAATAAGGGAGAGATCGAGGCACGTGGTGGTTTATTGGCATGGGTGATAGGTGAAGATATGAGCCTCAGCAATATATTAACAAAAGAACACGGATTTTCTTATGGTGGATGGGGTCCAGTGAGTGATAGGCGCGAAATATGGGGTTGCGAGGCTGAAGCTGGGAGTATCAGTCATATGGAGGCCTATGACTTAGCAACGACTACTGCAATTTCACCCGAAGTAGCTAGAAGAATTGGCAGAATATGTGAACAATCTGGGGTAAGGGTTGCGAAATTGCAGAGTTTCGGCCAGTATTTATAATTTTCCCTGACCAGACTTAACTAGTCGGTTCTTGGTGTATAATTGTTTTTAAGCTTATGTTGCCTATGCTATGATCGCTATTCTACTATACACAGTTGCTTTTATTGATTTTTGCCTTGCTTTTTTGGTACTGAAAAACAATATAAAAAATATACAAAACATATTTTTTGCATTTTTTGTTTTTGCGGGATCATTGTGGTCCGTTGGTGATGTATTAATGCTTTTTGCAAAACAGAGATACCTTACTGACGTCGGCACTAGGCTATTTGTTATCGCGCCAGTTTATACCACCTTATTCTTAATATTTTTTACCTTAGCGTTTGTTGGTAATGTACGACGTAGATCGTTGAATATATCAGCAATTTGCCTAGCCATATTAATCACGGGTGTTTCGATCTTCCAGCATAATTTCTTAGTTACAAACATAGATATCTCAACAGGACAAAATAGTGTAATTATTGCACAGCCTGGATATGCTCTTTATGCTTTATATTTTAGTATATACCTTTCTTACGTATGCTTATTATTAGGGCAATACTATAGGTCGCTGGCGGGTTATCAAAAAACCCAAACCGGTTATATTTTTATCGCTGTTTGTAGCGCGAGCTTAGTTTCAGGTTTTACTAATTTATTATTGCCAAGCCTCGGAGTGTCTAATTTTGTTTGGGCTGGTCCACTTTCAACAGTTCTTTTCGCAATGATGATATTTGCGGCCATCGCACGACACAGGCTGTTTGATATCAAGTTGGTTGTTGCTAGGTCGTTGGCTTATGTGTTTTCTTTGTC
>CAYGIR010000075.1:0-2962 GCA_964349985.1 uncultured Candidatus Saccharibacteria bacterium | reverse complement strand
GGCATAATACATACTATATACTAACTTAATTTTAGTGGGGTGAAACCCTACGATCTTGAACGCTATACGATTATATTCGGGCACGAAGCGCTCAGTAATTCCTTATCTGATATTGTTTTTAATGCTTTGGGCGTAGCAATTGGAGCGTGGGTAATAGCTACTCTAATCACACCACCGTTTACGCTGTTCTAAACGGGGGATAGTACGCCTTAATCTTCTTACGACCTAAATTTACCAAGCGAGGTTGACAAAGGTTATGACTTTTTGGTTGTTGGCATCTGATCGGACGTACACTTCAGAACGGCCGTTTTTGGAACGATGTACCCTTACTCCCCAGTTGCCGTTATCATCATCGATGTTCTGACGACCTGAATTTGAAGTACTCGATGCCAGAGTTGTCGTGCTATCCAGGTGGGCGTAAATTGTCTCCAGCTCTTCGTAATCATGAGCGTTAGGGTGCTGACCGTTGAGGCTAGATGAATAATCCATGCAAGTCCCTAAGTCTGCACCAGTTTCGTCCTGATGAGCCAGCCCAAAAGTATGTCCAATTTCTTGGCACATAACGTGGTTTTTCTCTGCCACCGTGTTGTACGGTGCTTTTTGCATGTAAGTATCGTTTAACTTTACAGTGCCTTTGGTAATGTGATCGCCACTGATCCATATCGAAGCCAATCCAAGCCAGCCATTATTGCCATATTTGGCATTACATACTTCAACCCTGCCCGTGGTAGCCTTGCAAGTTCGAGATGATGTGCCACCAGTTACAATTTGCGTATCCAAAACCGATGACGCGCTCCAATCCGTAGATGATGTAGCTAAATACGATTGCCAACCACCAGACAAATTATTGCCCAGCTTAACGCTAAATGGATTAGCCGTCCGCGCCCAGTGATAATTACCCCATGAATGCAGTGCACTAGCCTGCCCGTTAAACCCAACCGTAACCAACAAAGCCAAAACTATTACTGAACCAACACGTTTTACATTCATAAACATAAATTTTCCTTGCTTAACGAGCTATCTTAACAATAGCGTAATGATAACATAAAAATCACCACGACCATACAGCACTAGGCTGTTTCAAGTTGCGTGATGTGGCGTTCATGATCGTTTTGCTGTTTGCTGGTATCGGTAACGGCAGCTTTGACAATTTTCATGTCCTCTTTGAGCTCAGTGACATTTTCTTCGATATATGGAATTTTAGACACGTTCTTTTGCATGTCACCTACTGCCTCAAGCACCGCTTTAATTTGGTCACCGATTTCTTCGAGGAGTACCCCAATATAATTCGTATCACTGTAGCTCATGGAGTAATTGTAGCACCTTGTTGGCAGTCAATCTAGGTTGCAACTTTTACGTCTGTTGAGGGACAGTCCCGTTTTCCTAATAACACAAGCCAATTCTTCATCAAATAGAATCAACGGCCACCGAGTTTATTTGATAGGAATTAATGACAGTCGTTTTATTCCAGGGAGACACCCTGGAACTAACCAACACAAACGCTTGTAATAGTATCTCTTTTATGATATCGTATTCCTTATGGTTGAGAGCTTTATTCTACCTTGGACAGATGACAGCGATGAACGTGTGGCAAGTACGTGGGATATAAAACGTGTCTTACAGGCGACTGAGCCCGGTTCATTTGATGAGTTTGCAGTCTGCTATGAAGTAGCGTTTGATAAAGACAGGCCATTAGATGAGCGTGAACGCTATATGATTGCAACCTACGGCAAAGAGTATATTGATGACCCAGAAGCTGTTAATGCAAAATATGACAACCTTGCCGAACGTGCTCGCAGAAATGTAGGTAAATATGCAATTATCCAAAAGAGTCCAACTTTCTTAATGCTTGGGAAGCTCGCCGATCCCAACATTCACTTTTATCCTCAAATCGGCCGTGCCGCAAATGTTCCTATGGGCTACGCAGCGCTAAATCTCGCTGGCCGTATTAATACTATTATTGACGATAAAGGTAGGATTGTTCCTGAACTTAGCCGAGACTTTGTTGAATGGGCAGTAGCCCCTGTAGCCTTTGAGGAGCGTGGGACTGATGTAGTTTGGCGTACCAACCGTACATTTGAACACTGCGAACACAACGGCGACAATCAGTCGGTCATCTTTGGGAATGAAATTGAAGGTTGGTTGGCTCAGAACCCCGTCTGGACAGAGCACGTTGACAATATGATGAGTGCCTATACGACACGAGGCGTAAACGTACCAGTTGCAAAGTTACAGCCATTCGAAAACTCACTCTGGGTATTAGAGAAATAGTTCGGCCTAGGGGGAAATCTTAGGTGTTTTTCCTCGGAGAAGTGTATCTGTTATTTTCTGACGGCTTAACTTTTTTTCAATAAGGTCTCACCTTTTCAATAAGGTCGCACCCTGACCCACTGGCACTTTTTAGCCATAGCCCTTTTTATCCTTGAAACATACTAGTTGGCGTAGTTCTTTTTCGAATTCTTCAAATAATATTCTTATGGTGGACAGTTTCTTGTTGGGGTGCATGGATAATGTACGGTTTTGTGCTCCTACCTTTGAACGAGATAAATATAGTAGCAATATGCCTAGACAAACATACCAGAGTAACGTAGCTAGGTTGAGTGGCTTCTTAAGCCTACTACCCTTTGTATGTAGCAAAGATTTTATATCACGAAATAACTCCTCTATTTCAAAACGGTAATAATATATCTTGATGATGTCAGCCACGCTACTGGTTAGATCGGTAGTCAGTATGTACCAAGGCTCATGGTGTTTGTCTAATCTATCTCCGACTACAAGCCTTAGTTTGCAGCCAAACCTCACTAAATAACTGCCTGGTTCAAATTCAGCTATCTGTTTCTTGCGCCCATCCGCGGTAGTTACACTAAATCCGGCACGTGCCCGTACATAACAGGTTATCTTGTTATGTTTGTCCAGTACCCCAAAACCTAGACCATATCAACTGAGATATGTGAGACAGTTG
>CAYGIR010000074.1:0-3046 GCA_964349985.1 uncultured Candidatus Saccharibacteria bacterium | reverse complement strand
AGACCGAATAACCTCGGCTACAAACAGTTTTTCCTCTCCCCGCCTGTCTTTCCGACAGGACGGACAGGTCGATGTAGCTATGGCTCCCTCTCCTTCAGACAAAACGGTTTTCGCTCAAGCTGATTCAGTCTGGGAACGAACGATTTTGCGTAAATCCAGTAAATCCGTAGCAGTTGATGTGCAATTTATTAACGCCAGGCTTGGTCTTGACCTGGATGGTAACGAAATGGCTACTTTGCTTAGTAATGTTGAGTTTGAGGTAGGGATACGCAATACGACCGACGGAGTGGGGCTTGATATTGTTCCACCTTTCTGGCGCACTGATATTGAGATCGCCGAAGACGTAGTTGAAGAAGTTGGCCGATTGTACGGCTATGATCATCTACCAGTGGTCTTACCAGATAGGAACATCATGCCACCTATGCGCGATGAGCTGTTAGACCTCAAAACTAAAATCCGTAACATTCTAAGTGCGGCCGGAGCGAGCGAAGTGCTCACCTATAATTTTGTCCATGGGGACTTGATGAGTAAGGTGAGTCAGGACCGATCGCATGCTTTTGAGCTTAGTAATGCGCTTAGTCCAGATTTGCAGTATTTTCGGACAGGCTTGACGCCAAGTTTGCTTGATAGGGTTCATCCAAACATCAAAGCTGGTTTCGATAAACTTGCAATCTTTGAGCTAAATAAAGTTCACTACAAAGATGAATGGGAACCTAATGAACCAGGTATACCGCTGGAATATAATCATTTAGCTTTAGTTGTCGCATATGATGTTAAGAGTCAGCCAAGTGGCGCTCCGTATTATCACGCCCGTAAATACCTGGACCAAGTAGCGCGGGGGCTGGGTAATCACTTAGTGCCACTCAAGAATTTTGATTTGAACAAAGATGAGTGGGGTAGACAGCTGACGGCTGCCTACGAGCCAAAACGTTCGGCGGTTATTGTCAAAGATGACCAGATCTGGGGTGTTGTTGGTGAATTTAAATCGTCTGTACGCAGAGCTCTAAAGTTGCCGCCCTATATTGCTGGCCTGGAAATAAATCTCGGTATATTCGACCTACCCAAAGCTCCCCCATCCCCAGACCAACTTCTAGCAGCAATTTATGGGCCCAAATACCGTGTTTTATCGCGTTTCCCTAAAGTCGAACAAGACATCACGCTAAAAGTCCCAAGCGAATTGGCACACGGTGAAGTCGCCGCTTTGCTTGAGAACGCACTCATTACTCGGAAAAATCTAGTATATGAACTCGTGTCACTAGATATCTATCAGTCCGAGAAAGACCAAGATCACAAAAACCTGACATTCCGCCTAATAATTGCTTCATACGAAAAAACTATGGTAGCGGCTGAAGTCAATGGTTTGCTAGATGAAATGGCAGGCTTAGCTAAAGATAAATTGGGTGCGGTGCGAATTTAAGCCATGAAGCTATTCAAGAAATTTATCAGTGCCTTGGCGCTGTGCTTGTTAGTTGGCCTTAGCTTGTCTTCGGTGGTATATGGCAATACCAACGCATTTGTGATCACTAATTTTTCTGCTGATTACTACCTGTCTAAAGATGATCCCCAGGGTAGCATGCGCGTGGTTGAGCAATTGGAAGTTAATTTTACAGATAATAATCACGGCATACTTAGGGCTATACCAAACAGTTACAAGGGTCAATATCTAAAACTACACATCAATAATGTATCCTCTAAAACTGGCGCACCCAGTGATTTTACGACCTACGGGCAGAATGACAACACGGTTTTAAGAATAGGCGATCCCGACAGAACTGTTACTGGGATCCAGCAGTACACCATAGATTACACCGTCCAGAATGTAATTACTTTTTACCAAGGTTATGATGAGCTTTACTGGGACATCAATGGCGATCAGTGGCAACAACCTTTTACGAGCGTAACAGCAATTTTTCATCTTCCAGGCAATACCAAAGCCAATGAACAAAAATGTTTTACTGGTAGCTTTGGCAATGACGGGCAGGATTGTGTTATCACAAAAACGGAGAACAATGTAACCATCGCTACAACCCGAGTACTTCAAACTAACGAAACTCTAACTGCTGTCATAGCTTTGCCAAAAGGGTTTTTTACAGCTCCAACTTTGGCGGATTGGTGGAAAGATAATGCCAGCAAAATTTTGTCCGTAGCCCTACCCCCGCTGATTATAGGCATGTGGGCGTTAAGACGGTGGTACAAACACGGCAGGGATATAAAAGGCCTAGGGGTAATAATACCTGAATACGAGCCTCCTGTAGGAATTGGACCGGCTGAGGCGGGGGTTATTCGCACTTATAAGCTTGAACCTAGGTTCGTATCCGCTGTTATTATTGATTTGGCTATCCGTAGATACATAAAAATTATTGAAACTACCAAGAAAAATATATTCAAAGACACTAAGGAATATAGCTTTCAATTGTTAAATGATCAGTGGGGGAGCTTAAAGGAACATGAGACTGCTACATTGTCAGGAATGTTTTTGGAAACAGTTATTGATCATGCGGTGGAGCTTACGGTTTTGAAAAAGACATTTTATAAAACGCTACAAAAAATACAAAAAAGCGTGCCAAAAGACCTAACAAATCAGGGTTATTTCACTGTAAATCCAGCTCATTCAGGTAGCCTGATGTTGGGTGTTGCGATTGTTCTGGGTGTTACCAGTATCAGTACAGCTATTTTTTTGCCGTGGCTAAGCCTAGGGATCGGCTTGTCTGCGATCTTGGTGTTTGGGTTATCATTGCTGATGCCAAGACGAACTCCAAAAGGAGTGGAAGCTCTTGAGAAGATCGAAGGATTGAAGCTCTACATGCAAACAGCGGAAGCCGATAGAATCAAGATGCTTCAGAGCCCAAGCTCGCCGTATTCCAAAAAGTCAACCAGTCCTAAACAAACCTTGGAATTATTTGAGAAGTTACTTCCGTATGCTATGGTATTGGGCGTAGAAAATGAGTGGGCCAAACAATTTGCCGATATTTATAAAACCCCACCAGATTGGTACAGTGGCAACTGGACGACCTTCAATGTTATGTATCTTTCGACCGCTTTAAAT
>CAYGIR010000073.1:0-3189 GCA_964349985.1 uncultured Candidatus Saccharibacteria bacterium | reverse complement strand
CCGTAGACATGGTTGCAACTATTGGAACAAAATGGGCACAGCATAAGCACGTAGCTAAGAAATACTATGGTAAAGAATTAACAGATGACGAAATCAAGTTGCATTGGGGTAAACCCTTACGGGAGCTAGTTTGTTTGCTGTATGGAACTGATGATGTGGAACAGGCTATGGCAAATAATACGGCTTGTCATGAAGATTTTCCGAAAGAACTATTTGTTGCATCTATACCCACACTCCAACACTTAAAAACTGCTGGCAAGCTAATCGGTATCATTACTGCTACAAGTCGATTCAGTTTTGAACACGACCTAGCGACACACCATATACCTCAAGATGTTTTAGACTACACGCAAACCGCTGATGATACCCCTTTTCACAAGCCTGATCCACAAGTTTTCGAACCTGCGCTTGCATGGCTGGAATCACAGAGCGTTCTACCAGAAGAAGTTTTCTATATCGGAGATGGTCTGCATGACATGAAGGCTGCATTGGGTGCAGGTTTTAATTTCTTGGGGGTTGAAACAGGTTTAGTGACAGCGGAGCAATTCGCAGAAAATAACGTTATCAGCATTCCTACAATCGCTGATTTGACAACTAGTAACTGAATAAAGTTCAAACGCCTTCTAGCGAGAGTAATGACACGCTCTTATCAGAGCTGGTACTGTGGTACGAACCTAGACAACGAAACATTCCTAAGCTGTAAATTCCAGTCTACATCTGGACTACTTAGTAACCAATCAGATATACTCTCTAAAGGTTCAAGACATCTGTCTTCAGGTGCACCAGATAAGAATTTTTCTGATGGAGCTCTACAACTCCGCGACCAAGTCCTTTTCGCCCTTACTTCACACCATTTATGCTTGCTTGCCAAAGATCAGAGGGCTATAGTTTGATCTATGGAAACGAGGTACTCATGACCAGATTTAATTCGATAGATGAATGGCGCAATGCAGAACTGGCAGAAATAGACTGCCACGAGCGTGCGCTAAGGGTCATTGGTAACCTTGATGGAGCGGCTAATCCCATTGAGATACTTCTTAGGGGCGCAAACGTTGCATTAAAAGATTCTGCTGATTCTGTTTATGTCCATTATTTAGGAAGAGCAGCTTTTGATATTGGCCTGATTCTTGGGATAGACGAGCGACCCTATACTCAAGAGGAAGTTTCTTCAGAATTGTTAGGTTTATCGCAATTAGGTAAGATTGCCTGTGATACAAAGAATCTTGCGAGGTATTTTCATCCTGAATTTCTAGCTGGCCTAGCCACCGTACGATAATAATTTTCACATTTCGGATTTCTGACCCCTATAAAAGTTTGGTGTGCGTTCTTTATGGACCACTAACGAAAAATTTTCCGATTTTCTAGACAAATTCTGACGGGCGGCACGGAGTGCCGTCCAATTGTTTTTGTTTGCTGGTCAAGAAAAATACACGTAGAATGTAGAAAAGCTATGGCACTATCAACACAACCAGTTAAAGGAGCGCGGGATTTTTATCCGGAGGATATGCGACTACAGAAGTATATTTTTGCAGTTTGGCGCGATGCTTGCGAACGATTTGGTTATGAGGAATACGATGCCCCGATTTTGGAACCTACGGAGTTATATTTGAGTAAAGGTAACGAAGAAATAATACAAGAACAGACTTACACGTTTACGGACCGTGGGGACAGAAGCGTGACATTGCGCACAGAGATGACACCTACGGTTAGTCGCATGGTGGCCGCTAGACGCCAACAACTGGCCTATCCTTTGCGTTGGTATTCTATACCTCAATGTTGGCGGTATGAGCGAATGCAGCGGGGGCGTGGGCGGGAGTTTTATCAGCTCAACGTTGATATCTTTGGGGTCGATGGTCTGGCTGCTGATTGTGAAATGATTGAGGTTGCTGATCGGATTATGCAGGCTTTCGGGGCAAAGCAAGCTATGTACACAATCAAAATCAATAGTCGCAAACTGATGGATTATCTGCTGGCTGAGGTACTTGGGTTTGATCCGACGCAAGCAGAAACTGTGCGACGGCTGATTGATCGAATGGCCAAAATTGATTATCCGGCTTTTGTGGGTCAGCTTGATGGCATTTGTAGTCCATCCCAGCGCGAGGCTGGTACCGGGGAACGACTCTTAAGTTTTCTAAAAACACAATCACTTGCAGATATTGCCGATGACCTGAACGTAACCCCATTTACTACCGAATTGACGCGTTTGATGGATATGTTGGCCAAGTCCGGGGTTAGTAATGTAGTATTTGACCCGACATTGATGCGAGGGTTTGATTACTATACGGATATTGCGTTTGAGGTTTTTGATAATCATCCAGACAATAACAGAAGCATGTTTGGCGGTGGTCGCTATGCGGATCTGGTGAGCCTATTTGGCGTGGAGCCAGTGTCATCGGTTGGTTTTGGTATGGGGGATATTACGCTTCGCAACTTCTTAGAGTCCCATGGATTACTGCCACAACTGACGACCGAAGCGGATGTTTATGTCATCCTCGTGGGCAACGTTTTGGAACAATCACAAATGCCGATTCGTGAGTTGAGAGGTATGGGTCTAAATGTAGTTGTAGATAATACTGACAGAAAAACCGATAAACAGATTAAATCCGCGGTCAAAAAAGGTATAAGATACGCTTTGTTTATTGGCTCCAAGGAGCTTGAAGACGAACAATTTACTCTAAAAGATTTACAAACCGGTGTCAGTGAAACGCATGGTCTGCAAAGAGTCGTCAGCGTTATAAAAGATTTTCGCAAAGCATGACGGCTACCAATCATGTTATGACCGGCGCGCTCATAGGAGTAGTGATATCTAATCCTGTGGTCGCGGTCGTAACGGCACTTGTTTCTCATTTTGTTTTGGATGCTTTACCACATTATTCTGATGATCGAATGACTCATGCCAGTCGAAAGTTTTTGTTCATTCTGTTTGCTGATATGTGCTTAGCGGTAGGGTTCATATCGTTAATCGTAATCACAACTCCAGCCCGTTGGCCGTTTGTGATACTTTGCGGAGTTTTGGGTTCAAGTCCGGATTTGATGTGGCTAGCCCCTTGGATACAGGAGCTTAGGGGTAAACTGGACTTACGCAAAACCCCCTCATCCCCAGACCGAATAACCTCGGCTACAAACAGTTTTTATTCTCCCCGCCTGTCTTTCCGAACCTCCTGTCTTTCCGACAGGAAGGCCAGGCAG
>CAYGIR010000072.1:0-3266 GCA_964349985.1 uncultured Candidatus Saccharibacteria bacterium | reverse complement strand
TTGTTGTAAATATAATGCTTATGCTTGTACAAATTTTCATACAATGATATATTATATACAACATTAACATGATAGGAGACCGGCGCCATGTTTGCTTCAAACCTAACCAATCTTAGATTAACTTCAGGACTCACACAGCAAGATGTGGCGGGCAGACTTGCCATGTCTCGGGCAACTTATATGAACCTCGAATCAGGTAAAAAATCGCCAACACTCGATCAACTCAACATACTAGGCAAAATATTCGAGGTTGGCACAAACGAACTAATAGCGGATTCATATATAGAGGCGACCGGTTCGGTTGGAGCAGAACTTATCATGAAACAAGAAAATAAGGATATAGTCCCCAGAGATATCCCAACCCCACAGGTAGAAAAACTACGCGAAGTTCTTTTATACGTACTTCAGAAAGTCGGTGCTAAACCTAATGTTGGCGAGACAGTATTATATAAACTTCTGTACTTTATAGATTTTGATTACTACGAGAAATACGGGAAATCAATAACTGGCTTAACCTACGTTCGGAACACTTACGGACCAACGCCAAAGTTGCAGACATTTACCGGTGTAGTTAACGCTATGAAAAAAGCAAGCGAGCTTGATGTGGTCGAAACCAAATTCTTCAAGCACACTCAAAAGAAATATTTGCCTGTAATAGAACCAAAGTTCGAAGAATTGTCGGCCCAAGAACTCGCGCACATAGACGAAGAACTGGCCAGGCTTGGCGACAAAACCGCAACCGAACTATCTAATCTGTCTCATCGGGATATGCCGTGGCTCGCAACACAGGATAAAAAACCTATCGAATACCAACTAGCAATGTACCGAACGACCGAAACGTCAGTGAAAAAACCCGAGCCTCAGGATGAACTTTAGCCAAACACCAGAATTTGCCAAAGAACTAAAAAAGCTCAGTAAAAAATGGCGAAGCCTGCCGGCTGATCTAGCGGTTCTACAAAAAGTAATTACCACCCTCTACATGGGCGCGAACGGAGTTCCGGCATCGCACATACGGGAAACATTTTTTGCTACAAAAAAGGGGGCAATTTTACGAACTGTGTCAGAGAACAGCGAGGTGGTAAAAATACGTCTAGACTGTAGCGACCTAAACAAAGATATGCTCAGAGTCACATTTATCCAATCAGAAGAAGCTGTATTGCTAGTTGAACTCTATGCAAAAAACCAAAAAGCACGGGAAGACACAGAAAGAATACAAAAACACCTAAAATCGTTTACAGCTTCTTATTGACCTGTTTCAGAACTTTAAAGTAGTACTCAAACCCTGAGAAACTAGTCTTTGGTAAGTGGTTCGACTTGTGAATTGTACCTTATGACCAAAATCGGGTTGGTGCTAAAGCTTAAAAGAGCGGTATGAGCTCAGGGACTAGGCTGTTATTAAGCCCACCGTGTGCATAAAAGTGATCCTCATTCTGTCAGTCTAAATTAGCCAAATATGTGCTGAAATAGCCCTACAATTACAACGGATTGTAAATCTGTATCTGGAGTAACAGATTAGAAAAACAAGCCAATTCCAACATTCCAGGGGCACCCCCTGGAATCATAGAAAGCCATTATCGTGAGTGGTGATGGTGACTTTCATTGTTTAGTAGAGTATTTACAGGAAAAGGACAAATTGCCGCACATCATGACGCCCAACGCCAGCTATTCAAAACTCCTTAAGAAGTTTGTAAAATACATTGTTATTAGGTAAGTTAAACGTAAGCATTTGCAATAATAACGTGATTATCGACACTTGACTAGTGATAATAACGGTATTATAGTGGTTACTATGATAAATAGGTATATCGAACAACAAATTATTGAATCACTGAGTGAGGGGTTTGTGACAATTTTGTATGGAGCAAGGCAGGTTGGTAAGACAACTCTTGCTAACAAAATACTGGCGAGCTATCAAAACGGCCTGTACCTCAACTGTGACGACCCGGCCGTACAATCCCGTCTACGCAATAAATCCCTTGCGGAGCTATCGGCAATAATTACCAATTCTGACTTAGTAGTTATAGATGAGGCCCAGCGCCTGGAGAATATTGGAATAACCGCCAAACTAATACACGACAATATGCCGAGTGTAAAATTACTTCTCACAGGCAGTTCAAGCCTAGACCTAGCAAATAAGATCAAGGAACCTCTCACTGGACGTTCACGGGAATTACTGCTATACCCTCTGCGACTAAAGGAAGTTGCCAATAATCTAATACAGGCTGACAATTCTTTGAAGCGGATTCTTATTTATGGTGGGTATCCTGGTCTTTGGTCACTGACAGAAGCCGAAGCAGCCCGGCAAGCCAGAGAAATTGCCAACAGGTATCTTTACAGGGATGCTTTTGCTCTGGGAACAATATATGATCAAAATGTTATAGATAATCTATTGCGACTCTTGGCACATCAAGTTGGTAGCGAAGTAAGTTATAGTGAACTTGCCAGTAGCCTAGAAGTAAGTAAAGATACGGTTATGCGTTACATAGATTTACTAGAAAAGGCCTTTATAGTATTCCGCTTGCCTCAATTTCGTAAAAATCAAAGAGTCCAAATTGGCCGCTTGCGTAAAATCTACTTTTTTGACCTAGGCATGCGTAACGCCCTGATTGATAATTTCAAACCGATAGAATTACGTAATGATATCGGGGCGCTGTGGGAAAACTTTATTTTAGTTGAAAGACTCAAAAAACATCAGTCCAACCAAGAATACGTAAGAAGCTATTATTGGCGTTCGCGGGATAAGCAAGAGATTGATCTTGTAGAGGAGTATGGCGATGAGGTCAAAGCTTTTGAGTGCAAATGGAGTAAACAACCCAGGATCCCCAAAGGCTTTGCAACATCATATCCTGAAATTACTGTTAAGGGCGTAACAAAAGATAACTACTGGGACGAACTATAACAGCATGAATGACGCCACCGAATATATGTGTTATGGAAAAGCGAACAGGACTCAAAATCGGTTGCCCGAAAGAGGTCGCATATCGCAAAGGCTTTATAGATTCCAACCAATTGCAAAAACTAGCCGAACCACTAATAAAATCCGGTTACGGCGAATATTTATAGCACTTTTGCGCAGCTACAGGCTACAAGGCACTACGACAATGAAAATCCGTAGACCTCATACATTGACACAAGCATCTTGTTTTAATATCCTATAGGGTAGGATTACTACCCTATGAGGAACCAGACAAACATCGAGAAGCTAATCACTAGTGGCAAAAAAGTCTTCACAACAGATGACCTAGCCGTTATTTGGGAAATTACTG
>CAYGIR010000071.1:0-3416 GCA_964349985.1 uncultured Candidatus Saccharibacteria bacterium | reverse complement strand
GGCTGGATGTTGTTGGGCGGAGTGATGGGGGTGTTTTGGGCAAGCGATTGAGGCATATGCTCGTTGTCCGCGAGCGTGTCAACCAATTCCTCATCACCGGCGACAGTTTCCGGATTATTTACTAGTGGTTTGATATTCGTGTCAACCATGGCTAGAGTTTGAGGATTGTCGGTTGTCTGGTTTGGGGTCGGCTCGTCGCTTGTTTCTAGTGGTTGTTCGGGGCCAGGAGGGATCACTACTAGCTCTTCCGGTGGCAAATCAGCTACTGGTTCCACCGCAAGCGGTGGTTCGTCTATAAACCCGTCACACGCGTCATCAACCCCATCCTGGTCTACATCTTCACCACTGTCTGGCACAATCACGCATTCCCCCTGCAGAGAATCGCCCGCTACATAGACGGTTTGATACAAATCCACATCTTCCCCACTAGTATTGAGCCCGTACAGGTGCAGGGTATGAAACCCCGGAGATACATTATCTGGTACTTTTGTAGCAATAGAGACACCGCCATCGGCCGCAACGGGGAATTCGCCCAAAAAGACTGGGTCAGAATTGAGCCAAGCCTTTATTTTGCTACCTGCTTTTAGGATCTGTACAGTCGGGTTATAGTCAAAAGCCCAGGTTTTGCCAAATTCTATTGCGCCCCCGCTTGTTCCCGTAATGTTTTTGGTTATTCGCATCACACGGTTGGATTTGGGGGCATTGAGGATAGGTAGAGATCCGGATATGTCTGGTAAACCAGCGGTGCGGTCTGGAGCGGGCATTGGCGCGGTGAGGTTGGTGGTTTCATCTAGGATAACTGTTTTGAATAATCGATGACCCATGTCGTTGGGGTGAAAGCTTTCGTTGCCAATCGGACCGCGCACGAGGGAGATATTAGGTATGTCATTGCCCAAAGTCAGGCCGTTGACGGCAGTGTTTGGGCTGACGGTTTCACACAGCTTGTGGCCATCAAAGGCATTTTCTACATCCACATAAAACACGCCCGCATTGTTGGCCGCCGCTTTGGTAACAGCATTGAGATAATTCACCAGTTCCCGCGCAAACACTATTTCGTCATGGTTGAGGTGTACGTTGTTGGCGCAGTCGCCATTCGGGTCGGCAAGTTCCGGGTAGCCTAGCACGTATATTCTAGCGTTTGGGTCGCTGGTGTTTTTGACCTGGCTATACAAGTCCACCAATCGGCGGAATTGACCATTTATTTCTGTCACCAACTCCAGCCGGTCTTCGTAGTTTTTGTAACACGTATTGCTGTCGATACAGCGGTTAATTATGTCACTAAAGCCAATGTCGTTACCGCCGGCGGAGAGGGTTATTATGTTGGGTTTATGCTTATATATAAATTCTTTTTGTCCCAAATAACCCGGGCTAAAGGCTGATAGTATTTCATCAAGATTTCGGTCCTCTCTCGTTTTATTGTCTTTCACTTGACCTTCATAAAGCTTATCGGTTCGCAGGAAATCATCAATCACAGCCCCAGAACACGCTACTGATTCATATTTATCAAAATTCAGCGTGGCACCAATTAAATAAGGATAAGAGCGCACAGATAAATGGCATTTGTTCAGATTTGTATCCGTGGAGGCTTTGTATTGATACGCTCCTTCGCCAGACGCAAACGAATCACCCAGAGCCAGATACTGAAACGTAGGGGTGGCTGTTTGACCACCAGCTCTCAATACTTGGTGGGATTTTTGCTGGATTGCGCCGAGCTTGGCATCGACGTACATATCCAAAGCATAATTACCCCTAAATTTTAGCTGGCTGACTCCCAAAAAGCCCGGTACGGCTTTGGACATGTATGGTTGCAGGTCTCGTGGTGGGGCGCACTTAACTTTTCCGGAAATGGTGTTTGGCACGGGTCCGCAGGTGTCCAAATCATAGAGCTTAAAAATACCAAAAACTCTGGATGCCATCACCGCGTAGCGACCATCAGCACTAATGGCGGTTTGTAGCCCCGGGTAAAGCCCGATATTATAATTTAAGCTGTCACCGAACGGTAATATCTGACGATTGAGGGTATTTATTCTAGCCACCACGCCAACACTTGGGATATCCGTAACCATCCACTGCCCGTTGGCAGAAAAGCTGAGCGAGTCTATGCCAACGGCAAGTAACTTGCCGCTTTTATCACCCAGAAAAGCCGATGGCGAAGCGGTTATTCGGTGCGTTACCTCACCGGTATAGATTGCGGAGCTATTCAGCACGCTGTCCATATTGTCGTAGAACGCCAAGTACGTACCGCCCGTGAGCATCATACCGGTGGTGGAGTATGGTATTGGGACGAATCCAGTCGAACGTCCGTTGATATCCTTAACCGGTCCAGCTATTGTGCCACCCGGGCGTTGTAAATATCCAAGTGTATCTATTGACCCAAAAGCCGTATCCCCCACGCAACTGTTATAACTGAGTTCTGATTGCGAATATGGCCATATTGGTATGGGTCGCTTTGGGCGGGTGATGACTTTGCGTTCATAACAATCCCGATTACCAATTATGCGATACGGCGGTGATTGGTTTTGTGCCAAATCACCCAAGTTCTCTAGTTCGGGCGTTGTTTGGCTCAACCAAGGAGAAACTTCCACGTCAGCGCTAACGCGGTGGGCAAACAAAATCGGTACACTACCAGCAGTAGCCAGTACAACAACCATAAATCGCAACCGCCAGCTCAATTTCATACCTCACCCCTGATAATATAAACACTCTACAGGCTAGCACTAGCAAAAAGCAAGCAAAATCCGCGGGGTTCTAATCTTTTACTGGATAATGCTCGGCAATTGCTGGGCCCCCACAACTTATGTCAATTTGTAGGTTCTCGGGGTGTAACGGCTTAAATGATTGGTCTAATCTTTCCAATACAGGGTAGATATATTGTGCTCCGCAACTTAGCCCTGCGATTGGGTCAAAGTGTTGATCAATAATTTGATCGCCTCTGTATTCCTCTTTATGAACGAAATTATCTACCGGCTCGCCAAGTAATTTAAGGGGTTGCTTGTTTAGCGAATTTGAAACAAGGTTCATTAATTCAGTAGCCTCAGGAGCGGATTTATGCCTAAAAAACATCTGTACAGTAATACCGCATACCAACGGGCCTCTTTCTGATTTCATATGGGCTCTGCCACAGCTCTTTTCCTTTTTAATGTCATCTGGTTTGCCTACTAATTTTTCAATATCTACAGCTAGTTTATCTAATTGGACTTCGGCCTTGCCAAACTCAGCCTTCTGTCGGTAAACCAACACCTCCCGCCAAGCAAAACCTAAAACAACCAACGCCACCAAACCATACAGCCCATATTTATAATATTTGCGTGAAATCTTAGCCATAACCAACATTGTACCGTTTTATACTGGTTTTACGCAAAATCGAACATAAGCATTGACACAAGTGATACACTTTTGGTACAGTTCTGAGTATG
>CAYGIR010000070.1:0-3461 GCA_964349985.1 uncultured Candidatus Saccharibacteria bacterium | reverse complement strand
CGACTCTGATGTGAGCCTTCAGGCTCAGGCTCGAAGAGTAGCCGTTCAGGTGTAACCAAAGGGCAATGGAAAAGTACGAAACTCGTGTCTACCTGAAATAATGAACTATGTTGAATAAAACCAAAAAAGCGACACCGTTTTTGATCATATGTACGCCGATTGATGGCCATAGACTGCCAGTTTTTTCACGCAGATAACAGAGTACCATGGATAATATAAAGGTATCTATGCCCGCTACCCAAAGTAAGCCGTCACTTGCCTGACTTAGGTGCGCGCTGGCAAAAAGCGTGCTGGTAATCATCGCCGCCAACACAAATGGCAGTTTTGATCTAAGCCCCCCAAATAAAAAACCACGCGCCACAATTTCTTCTGTTATGGGAGGTAGTATAACCAAACTGATAAATATAGGTATCAAGGAGATGCCCGATGTAGTTGTGCTAAAACCGATTTCTTGTTTCTGTTCGATATTAAGCCCTGGGACCAACACCTTGATCAGGGATAACCCTATAATATAAAGCACAAAATAGACCACGAACCCCACCAAGGCGTATCCAGCATACTTCAAGGCGGGCGTGTTAATACCCAAATCGCCGAAACTAATCTTGCGCCTACGCAAAAATAACCATAATAACCCCAGAGTAACTACCTCTATACACAGAACCTGGACAAAACCCGCGAATGGATTAGACTCAAACAATCCTGACCCAGATAAATCTATATAGCGCCTGAAGCTAACCTGAAATGAAGCAAAAAATCCATCCATGGACAAGGCTGATAAACTCGTGATTATAGCTGAATATAAACTGATGCCAATTAGGAATAAAAATAGACCAATAATCTGAGCTACAATAAATATCGCGATACTAAGACTCAGGGATTCTGATGGGAGCCATCTGACACTTTTCTTGGGAAAATCAGCATCTTTTCGCTTGAGATAAAAACTATATACCGCATGACATAGAGCTACAATACCACTAATCAGTATTAGCTTTGCAAACATGGCGAATTAAAAAAATCTCCGCACATCCACTATGGTAATCAACACAAATAACAACATGAGAGCAACGAATCCCCCTCCATGAATTAAATCCTCGGTCTGTTTTCTAAGTGGTCTGTTAACAGCTCTAAAAGCCAAAGTAATGAACAAACGCCCCCCATCCAGAGCCGGAATTGGCAAAACGTTCATAATTGCGAGAGTCAATGAAATAATCGCAATAATAACCAACATAAATTGATAACCTAGCAAGCTACCGTCTTTTAGTAATACGAATATACCTACGGGGCCTGAAACCTGCGAGCTGGCCTTGGCAGTATCACCCTGGAACAAACCAGCGAGCGCATTACCCAGACCTTTGAACGTTAATTCAGTAATTTGTTTCATAAAACCTACTGCTACTATAGGTGCCGACCATGTTGAACGTTGCACGACATATTCGCTTGGTATAATGCCCAGATAACCTTGCGGATTATTTGTATTTTTGCTTGCTTCAACCTCTGAGGTAGTCTTTAGAGTGACATCTGCGGATAATACCTCACCAGAACGCTCATAGACAACCTGAACCCGTTCTCCAGCAAACCGCTTGGTAATATCCGGCAAACCATCCGCGCTGTCGATGCGCTGTGATTGATTTAACTTGCCTATACTCACAATTCGATCTCGTTGTTTTAGACCCGCCAAATCAGCCGGGCTATCGGTATCGACATAACCAATCAATACTTCACGTTTGATCTGATGAGTATCACTAGCAACAGTGAATTGATCGTCGATTAGCTTGGGCATTCCAATCAAGGCCAAGAATGTCAGCAACACAAATGCTGTCAATAAATTCATAAAAACTCCTGCTGACATAATCTTTATTTTGGTACTGAGTGGAGAAACGCCAAAACTACCAGGTGTCGTATCGGCGTCGTTTTCACCCGCAAGCTTTACGAAACCACCGAGTGGCAACCAATTCAATGTATACAATGTACCATTCTTTTTTGTCAGTATCTTTGCTCTTGGTGGAAATCCTATACCAAATTCCTCTACGGTGACACCGCCCCTTCGTGCCATAATAAAATGCCCCCACTCATGTACCACTACAAGACCAATGAATAATATCAATCCTAAAATCAAAAGCATTATGGACATATTCGACTATTATACTGGACTTTTGCGAAACTCCCACATCCACTATTACACGAGTTTCGCACTTTTCCATTGCCCCAGGTCACACCTGAACGGCTACAAACTGTCAGCCCTCTATCGATGTAACTACAGTTACCCCTCCTTCGGTCTAAAAGTTTTCGCTCGTCCAGGTGCAACCTGGCATCAACGGCAAAGTGCGAAACTCGTGTATTATCCAACGCAAAATAAGCCTGGAGTCCGCCTATTTACTTACTGGCGTAGGCTCCATACGGCTGAATGACATTGTTATTTTCCTAATCGCCTAGTTCTATTTTTATAATCATTGATCGCCGAATCAAAATCATCCGTCGTAAAGGCTGGCCACATAACAGGGCTAAAGAATAGTTCGGCGTAAGATGCCCGCCATAGCATAAATCCGCTCAAACGCTGCTCGCCAGATGTACGAATTATCAAATCGATATCTGGTATATCTGGTTCGTACATCGTCTGATATAAATTTTCAGGAGTTATCGGTCTTGTTTCATCCAATAACTGGTTTGCAGCATCAACTATTTCTTCGTGTCCGCCATAATTAAAACATAGCGCCAAAGTACCATTGGTATTACTCATAGTCTGTTGCTCTACCCGCTTAATCGCAGCCAAAACCCTGCGCCGTAAACCGCTACGACGTCCTAAAATTACAATTTTTATGCCACGTTCATCAAATTCTTCTAAATATTGCCCAACAGCCTGAGTTACTAGGTCCATAAGATAGCTAACCTCTTTTCTACTACGCCCAGAGTTTTCGGCGGAAAATACATAAGCGGATACGTAATTGATCCCACTATTAAAGGCATGCCCGACAATCTGCTTGAAGACTTCACCACCTTGGCGATGCCCCTCCAGTGAGGGTAAACCACGCGCCTTTGCCCATCGCCGATTCCCGTCCAAGATAATTCCAACGTGATTGGGCAAATCTGTAATTTGATCCGAATTATGCATACCAATATAGTATACATTAGACGATCTGTTATGGAATTAAAGACCTCTTGCAGAATAAGCCGTGGATTCAGAAAGTGATGATTTTTGTTCAGAACCGACAAACTGCGACAAAGCGTAACCGAAGTTACGCAGCGAAGCAGTTTGATCGGTTTTGGGCAAAAAGGGCACTTTCTGGACCGCGGAGTTATTTTGCAAGAGGTCTTAAGAACACTTTACCGGACTTACGCAAAATCGTCCGCTCCCAGAGTAAATCAGCTCGAGTTGGGAATGGTGGTCTGAAGGAGAGCTATCCAAAGATACATCGACCTGTCCGCCCGTCTGTCTGTCAGAATGACGGACAGGTCCTGCCTGG
>CAYGIR010000069.1:0-3502 GCA_964349985.1 uncultured Candidatus Saccharibacteria bacterium | reverse complement strand
AATCGAACATAAGCATTGACACAAGTGATACACTTTTGGTACAGTTCTGAGTATGAGTACTGCTAAATCTAGGCTAAACATCAGCATGGCTGATGATATGAAAGCGGCATTGAGCTTGCTTGCCAAGCGGGATGGTATGCCCACCGCTACTAAAGCTGAACGTCTGCTAGAAGTTGCTCTGGAGCTGGAAGAAGACCAAATTTGGGATCAGATTGCTTCCAAGCGCGATAAAAATGCCGTACATTTTGTAAGCCACGCCGATGCGTTTGATGTTTGAGGTCGTTTACCATCCCGATGTAGTCAGCAAGGACATACCTAAACTCAGCAATGTCTGGAAAAAGAAAATAAAAACTGCCATCGAGGCAAAATTAGCAACCCATCCCGAAGTCTATGGCAAGCCGTTGCGTCGATCACTGAAAAACTACTACAAGCTAAGAGTAGGTGACTACCGCGTGATTTTTCGCATTGAAAGCAATACCGTCAAGATTTTTATAATCCAACATCGCTCGGTATATGCCAAAACGGGCAAACGTATTTGACAGCACAGCTACCCGCTACTCGCTAATTACAAACTTCTACCTACCAACTACCAACTACCAACTACCAACTACCAGCTATTCACCTAAAACCTGCCAACAAATAGACCATTTCGACGCGCGCTTCGCTCGCTTAACGAGATACTTTTTCTTCGATAAGAAAAAGTATCCAAAAAGACGACCCCGGCTGTCCGCTCGTGATGGTTTCATTGTCAAAACACACAAGGCTCGCAGAACTCACCCGTACTTTCTTGATTCTATAGGAGGGTACGGGTTCAAACAGCTGCTCGCATCTACTTGTGTGTTTGACATTCACCCTTCAGGAGCTCCCAGATGGGGAATAACCTCCATGGAATCCGCCGGAGGTGGATAATCTATAAACCATAGCCTCAAAAAGGCTATCCCATGGGCTTTGACGGGCATCGGCTTTTCCCTGAAGGGTGTAATGCCAAAGCCACCATTAGAGCGAGGAGAAACTGCACCCCTCCCAGGCGTAAATTTTGACGAGCATGGTGGCACTTGACAATGAAGCCCATCAAGAAAAAACGCAGCCCAGCAGTTTTGCCACACTTTTGTTGCCAAAAGTGTGAAGAGATTTGGTTCTTTGAAAAAGAACAGAAACTATCTATTCACCCAAGACTTCTTTGTAGACTTCTAGGGTTTGTTCGGCCATGCGGTGCCAGGAGTATTTTTTGGCTTGCGCGTAGCCTTTTTTGATTAATTCTTTGCGTAGTTGGTCATCGCTCAATACCTCTTGGATTTTTTGGGCCATATCATCAACGTCTAACGGGTCAAAATATACGGCCGCGTCACCATATACCTCTGGCAAACAAGTCGCATTGCTTGATACCAATGGGCAGCCATGTACCATGGCCTCTAGCCCTGGCAAGCCAAACCCCTCACTTAGCGATGGCAATACATAGGCTTCGGCATTTTGGTACAGCCATTTTAGTTCAGCATCATCAATGTACCCCGTTACCCTAATTTTGTCTTTTACGGGGCTGGCATCAATTTGCTTTTGTAATTGCTCAAAGTAGTATTCTTTTTTGCCTGCTAGGATCAACCCAAGTTTCGGGTTGTCTGTCGCCAGTTTTTCAAATGCGCTGATCAACCGTTCAATGTTTTTGTGCGGAAACGGACTGCCGACGTGCATAATAAACGGTTCAATTATCTTGGTGGGCTGTTTAGCAACATCTGCCAGGGGAGGCTCGCTGGCACAATGGGTAACGGTAACTTTGCCTTTGACTCTTGGGTAGTGTTCCTCAAGGTCGTTTTTGACAAACTCACTAATAGTAATCAGGGCTTTGGACTTTTTGATGCTATGCCAAAACAAAAACCTGTAGCCAAGCATTTTGAGCCAAAAAATTGGTATAAGTGTCTTGCCCGGCCGCGTGAAACGCAACATCGTCAGGTCCATAACAGAAGTGATGATGGTGCCGTTATACAATAAAGGCTGTTGGTTCATGGGGAAATGTACTAGGTCGGGGCTGAGCTGATGCAATTGTTTGGCAAACCGGATTTGGTCAATTGGATTGAATGAAAATTGAGCATAAGGCATATTGACCTTGCCAAAATTTTGGGCGGTGGGTTGCCAAGGGTCGTCCGGTAGGGTAAGTATGGTGTAGCGGTTGTCGTGGTCAATAACCTGCAAGTGCTCAACCAGACGATCAACATACCTCCCAGTACTGGCTCGGCGGATTCTAGCATCAATAACAATGTGTTTCTGCATTCAGGTACAATTATAACTAAATGCAGACCAAACTAAGACAAATTCCGTATTACGCCTCCATAGCCCTCCTGGTTTATATGCCGTTTCATATATTTTTGTCGCAGTGGCTCAGTACTTTTACTGGCGGTTTGGATTACTGGAAAGGCACTAAAGACGTAGTGACATTCGCATTGGCCTGCATATCTTTGGTTTTGGTGTGGCTTTACGTAAAACAGCGGGAGCAAAGATTATATTGGGAGTTTTCCCTGTTTTCCGCATTTTATTTTTTGGTTCATATAACGATTTATTTATTCAATCAAGACACTAGCTTGTCGATTGCGGCTTTGGCTACGGCATATAATTGTCGCTTATTTGGCTACGTGATTATCGGCTGGAGCGTAGCATTATTAAACCCAGGCAAATTGAAGCCTGAGAAATGGGTAAAACTTGTTTTAGTTGTAAGTACGGTTGTTTGTTTGATTGGTATCTTGCAGTACGTTCTTCCCAAAGATCTCATGACCCATTTTGGCTATAGTTTGGAGCGAGGTGTTAAGCCAATGTTTTATATCAATGACGATACGGCCTTCCCACGAATTATGAGCACGTTACGTGATCCAAACTCTCTGGGTGCGTACTTATTGGTGCCAATAATCTTACTAATTCAACTCATTAGTGCTAAATCAAAGCGCACGAAACTGTTTGGTGGTTTGCTGGCCGTACATTTGCTGACTCTTTATTTAAGTTTTTCCAGAGCGGCGTGGGGCGGGCTAGTTATCGCGGTGGCGTTGCTTATTTATATCAAACACAAAGATAAATTTTTACCAATCTTGAAACGATTTTGGCCCGTTGTGGTCGTCATATTCCTAGCAGTCGTATTTGTCGGATTCGCGGCTAGAGACACGCGATTTGTGCGGAGCGTAGTGTTTAGAATTGACGACAAAAACCCCGCTTATCAGCTGGACTCGGATGAGTTGCATGCTCATTTTGTACAAAAAGGCTTACAGGGCGTAGTAGAAAAACCTCTGGGCTATGGCCCCGGAACGGCAGGTATCGTATCAATTCAAAACAAAAATGGCGGTAATCTAACAGAAAATTACTATCTTCAAATCGCTCATGAAGTTGGCGTGTTGGGCTTGGGACTATTCATGATCCTGTTGGGATATATGGTCTGGTTACTTTACGGCAAGAAAACGCTATTAAGCATCACATTGATAACCTGCATGGGTGCATATGTGATAATGGCGCTAGTTATGCACCT
>CAYGIR010000068.1:0-3528 GCA_964349985.1 uncultured Candidatus Saccharibacteria bacterium | reverse complement strand
TATATAAATACTGCTGGAAATGTACTTTTGGGTGTTTTTGCTGTTTGTTCTTTATGGCGGAATATTCGTGAGACATAATCTCCCTTTCATTCTTTGCTTTATAGAACAAGGCCTAGCAGTTTCGGTAACACCCTTTTTCCAATGATGTGCGTAATAATGTTAGCTTGCCATTCATAAGTATAGGATTAGCGTTTTGAATAGTATGTGCGCCACATCACGAGATTTGATTGTACAAAGGTATATACTAAGCTTATCGTTCCATAGAGTACCCTCTGGACGAGATCCAATTAATATAACTGTAGAGGAGTCTTGTGATGACTGAAGATATACAAAACGTCCGGGAAACGACTACACGGTCAGGTGATACCGTGCAAAAAACCACAGAAGTAAGGGACCCGCGGGCCAAATCGGAGCATCAACAAAATGTAGCTGAACGTGTTATTTGGTTTGTGACCGGGATACTATTGGTGTTACTGGCTTTTCGATTTTTACTCTCGCTGCTAGGCGCTAATACCACCAACGGATTAGCCAATTTTGTTTATAACACTTCTCATCCCTTTGTAGCACCGTTTTTCAGCTTGTTTAGGTATAACAACTTCACTAATGGTGTCTCCCACTTTGAGGTTTACACCTTGGTCGCGATAGGGCTCTATGCGGTCGTAGCCTGGGGAATTGCCAAACTGGTCACGCTGAATCGGGACTAGTGGTAGCCCTAACTGGTAAAGATGTAGAATGGATAGGATGAACAATAAGGTTATTGGGATTATTGTGGCTGTAGTGGTCGTCTTCGGTGTGGCTTATTTTATTAGTAAACAAAATAATAAAGACGGGTCGCCTAACCAAACTTCGACCAGTACTTCAAAATCCCAAGCAAGCGGAGCAACACTTGATTTAAGTGGCCAACAATTAACCTCGTTACCAGAAACAGTTTTAAGCCGTACTGACGTGACAATTCTGAATCTGTCGAACAACCAATTAACAGCTTTGCCAGCTAGCATCTCAGGACTAACCAATCTAGTGGAGTTGAACGTTGAAAACAACCGCTTAGAATCTCTTCCGCCGGAAATTAGCCAGCTTAAAAACTTGCGTAAACTTCGTTTCGATAATAACAGGTTAACTACGCTTCCAGACGAGCTTGGGAACATGATTTGGCTCAAGGAACTAGACGTATCCAATAACAGATTATCCCAAAGCCAACTAGACAAAATAAAATCCATGTTGACCGATACTGAAGTCAAAACTTAAAGGAGCCAATATGAAGCCAGACAATAACCATCAGTACATCCGCGTGAATAAGCTGGTTCTATTAGTTGCAATATTAATCTTAGGGGCTGGCGTATTAGGCTGGCGACTCGGGCACTCAAACACATCATCAACTTCGCAACCAGATAATACCAGCCAGCCTACTAGTGTTAATAATGCCAACACGGCAGGTGTTAGGTCATTGGTGAGTTATGTACTTCCTGACGGCTGGAAAGAGGCCAGTTGCACGGCGATGGCAGGGTCGGTTTATATGGTGCCTGCTGGAACTTCTAATGCTGATTGCAGTGCTAATCCAAGTTCACCAGTAAAAATTTCTGTGGACTCTGGGAATAACACCGACTGTAACCAGCTGCAAAATGTCCAAAATGTATCCAAACACATCTGTATTTCAGTGTACATTAATGGGCACAAAAGCCTGAGGGCCGAGACTATTTACAACCAAGACTCATCTTATAAAAAGCCGACGACCATAAACGCTTACTATATCAATACCAGTAAAGGTGTAGTGAGGGTCGAATATATCCACGACCCGAAAGATAATGGATATCAAGCTGGTTTTGACCAGCTGGCTAACAGCGTGCGAGTCAAATGATGCGTGTGACCAGAAAACAAAAAATTGTACTGGGAGGAGTCTTACTTGTACTACTATTGATCGGAACGCCTATCTTTGTCTACGATTACATGCATAGGGATAAATATATACACCAGGCGCCAACGGAACTGCCAACACCTCCGCTCAAGGCATTAGCAGAGAAACGAGGACTCCAAATCGGCGCGTTTGCATCGCTAAAATATTTACGCGAGCGTCCCTATAGCCAGATTCTGACAAACGAGTTTGAATACCTGATTATCGATGGCGAGCCAAATTGGAAGTTTGAGGACCATGAACTCCGGCCTGCGATAGACAAGTTCGACTTTGCGGATGTAGATCACGTATTTCAATTTGCTGACGAAAACAATATGCCCGTGCGTGTCCAACATCTGCTCTGGGGTGACGATAAGTGGCTACCTGATTGGCTCAAGAATGGTAACTACTCTAAGCAACAGCTATTAGACATAATACATAACCACATAATGACCGTTGGACAAAGGTACAAAGGCAAAGTTCGCGAATATTCAGTCGTCAACGAAGCATTTAGTCGTAAGCTTGGTACCGATGGCAACCATGACTGGTGGGGCGAACGGCTTGGCGAGGAATATATTGACTCGGCGTTCAAGTGGGCGCGTGAGGCTGACCCTAATGCCATCCTGATACTGAATGATTATAGCAATGAAACTGAAAGCCCAGTCTCAAACCTCGTGTATGACTATATAAAAGGCGCCAAAGCACGTGGCATACCAATTGATGCAATTGGTATGCAAATGCACGTGGGCGGGGGAAGCGCGCCAGCAAAAGCGGATGTGGTAAAGAATATGAAACGGTTTGGAGAATTAGGGCTAAAGGTCTATGTGACCGAGTTTGACGTAAACATGCACGACGTTCATGAGTCAAAAGACAAGGAGGACGAGATACAGGTAAAAGTATACGGAGATATGTTAGGTGCTTGCTTGGAAGTTGGCCCGAGTGTATGCCCCAACTTCGGCTACTTAGGTCTTACAGATCGCCAAAGCTGGTACCATGGGATTGGCCTAGATGACGCAAACCCATTGATGTTTGATGACGACTTCAAGCCAAAGCCCGCCTTTTTCGAAGTCCGGCGAGTTCTTGAGCAAAAGAATCAGCCTTAATAGCTATATTTATTGCTTAGTTGACGACGAGACGGCCATGTTTACCCATATTTGCACCCACAGGCAGAGATACCGATAATTATTAACGCAAATACGTGCGAATAGGACATTGTGCCATTTTATCCGCTAGACTATAGTGGGACAGAACAGGGGTGGAAAGTTCTAGACCCGCATGTCCCACCAATAGTAGGTTTGGATTTTTTACCCAAAATAAGGAATAATAGAAATGTGAATCTTGAGCAAGGGGTAGATATACAAAGGTACTTTGAAGTAACAACACCAAACACCTGAACCGATAGTCATATTTTGGAGGAGTCGGATAGTGGTTGATTCCAGTGGTCTTGAAAACCGCCAGGCCGGCAACGGTCTCGAGAGTTCGAATCTCTCCTCCTCCGCCATTCGACAATCTCATAGCAAACCAGGAGATTGTCGAAGAACCCCAGTAGTTCCAGCCCCGTCTGTTCCGCCATAAATATACTGGTCTTACGCAAAATCGCTCGTTCCCAGGGCGAATCAGCTCGAGCGAAAACTGTTTTG
>CAYGIR010000067.1:0-3761 GCA_964349985.1 uncultured Candidatus Saccharibacteria bacterium | reverse complement strand
AACTATTGGAACAAAATGGGCACAGCATAAGCACGTAGCAAGTAAATACTACGGCAAAGAGTTAACTGATGATGAAATCAAGTTACACTGGGGTAAACCCTTACGTGAACTAGTTTGTTTACTGTATGGAACTGATGATGTGGAACAAGCTATGGCAAATAATACGGCATGTCATGTAGATTTCCCGAAAGAACTATTTACAGCGTCTATCCCAACTCTCCAACACCTGAAGGCTACTGGCAAGCTCGTCGGTATCATCACTGCTACAAGTCGATTCAGCTTTGAGCACGACTTAGCCACACATCAAATACCTCAAGATGTATTAGATTACACGCAAACCGCCGATGACACCCCATTTCACAAGCCTGATCCTAGGGCATTCGAACCTGCACTTGCATGGCTGAAAGCACGGGGTGTTCTACCAGAGGAAGTTTACTATATCGGAGATGGCCTACACGATATGAAGGCTGCATTAGGTGCAGGTTTTAATTTCTTGGGGGTTGAAACAGGCTTAGTTACTGCGGAGCAATTTGCTGAGAATAACGTAATTAGCATTCCGACCATAGCCGATTTAACAACCAGTAGCTAATACAGTAGGTTCAAACGACGTCTAGCGAGAGTAATAACACGCTCTTATCAGAGGTGGTACTGTGGCACAAATCTTGATAGAGAAGCATTTCTAAGCTGTAAAACCCAGTCTATATCTGGACTACTTAGTAGCCAATCAGATATACTCTCTAAAGGTTCAAGACATCTGTCTTCTGCTGCACCATCCTCCATCGCAGACCTCAATTACGGAGGATGGTGCAGCTATACAACTCCGCACTGTAACCGCCCCGCCAGCTCTGGATTTTTATTGTCCGGAATTTCCCCCGTCGAATTCTTTCAGAAAAATATGGATAAAAAGGCTTTTTTGTCGTGGCGTGCTACCCTTTGGGCAGAGGTAGCCGGGGTTTTAGCGCGAGCTTTTTTGTTTGCTACGAGACATACTAGGTTCAAAATAATCATCTAAGAGTAGGTAGAACCAAATGAATAAAAATGAAAAAGGATTTAGTTTAGTAGCAATTCTAATAGCGGTTGTGCTGGTCGGGCTTTTAGGAACCGTAGGCTGGTTGGTATATGACCGACAAAATGATAATAATAAAGTGAGTCCAGCAACAACTAACACAACTTCAAAGAAAGAGCAGCAAACAGAACCGGTTGTTCCTGAAACAACAAAGATCTCCCAATCTATCGACGACGCAGTAGTTGGTATTAATGCGGTTCTTGCGAAAGAAGCCTGTAGCGGAAAGGGCTTAGCAGGAAAAATAACTAAAGATGAGTTCAAGCAAGTGAGCAATTCAGATCAAGTTGATTACCAGGGTGGTAAAAGCCGTATTAATAACGATTTGTCGTATGCTTTTGTACAGTATGGTTGCGGTTCGTCAGGAAGCGTTGCACTATTAAAGAAAGCTGGTGATAGCTGGAAATTAGTAAGCGAAGACGCTCGCATATATCCAATGTGTGCTAAGATTCGAAACCAAGAGTTCCCCAGTTCTATTATTGATAAATGTTACGTCGATGATAATGCTGCCGATCCAGTAAAAATATAATTTCGCATTATCTGAGAATTAATTCCTGATACTTTCTGAAGGTTCAGGGTAGGTGTCTTCAGGTGTACCAAAATTGACTTCAAGAAGAAAAATCGTTTACAGGCTAGACTGTTTGATCGGGAGATGAGGGGTATGCCATAAGCCCATTAAACCTCGATTAATCAAAAAACATTCCCTTTTGAGAGTGTTTTTTGTTATGATGATGAGTAGTAATGGTAATGGTTGTTCAGAGAAATGTGATATATGAGTAAAGTTGCGTATTATTTGCAGGAGCATTTGATTGGCGAGGTGATGACCAGTGCGGACGCGCGTCGGTATTTTTCTACTGACGCGAGTATTTTTAGTGTTACGCCTGCTATTATCGTATATCCACGCTATGAAAATGATGTCCGCAAAACAGCGCGTTTTACTTGGCAATTGGCTGAGCGGGGTAGAGTTATTCCAATGACGGCTCGGGGATCAGGCTCGGACCAAAGTGGAGCGGCACTTGGAAGTGGCATAATGTTGGTTTTTCCGGCGCACATGCATCGGATATTAGAGTTTGATAGCAAAAATGGCGATGTTAGTGTTGAGCCCGGCATAAATTATGGCAAATTACAGCAAGCATTACATACGCATAACCGATTCTTGCCACCCTATCCCGCTTCTTTGGAATACTCCACGGTGGGAGGGGCTGTAGCCAATAATGCTGGCGGGGAACGTAGTATAAAATATGGTTCTACGCGTTCATTTGTCAAGCGGCTGAGAGTTGTTCTGGCTAACGGCGAGGTTATTGAAACACATCGATTGAGTAAACGTGAACTAAACAAAAAACTGGGGTTCAACAGTATGGAGGGTGAGGTTTATCGGCAGGTGGATAGGCTAATAGAAGAAAATCACGATACAATCAAAGAAAGCGAACAAGCGGTTACCAAAAATTCGGCAGGTTATGCTCTAGGGGAGGTTAAGCGCAAGGATGGTTCGTTTGACTTAACGGCGCTTTTGGTGGGCTCTCAAGGTACGCTGGGTATCGTAACGGAGGTTACTTTTGCAACAGAACAGCATAATCCGAACACTACTTTGCTCGTTGCATTCATTGATGACTTAGTCTTGGCAGGTGAATTGATTACGGAACTGCGTAAGTTCAAAGAGCTACCCGCCACTATAGAAGTGGTTGATAGTAATTTGTTGGACTTCTTACAAACCAATAATCCAGCATTGCTCAAGGGCGTATTGGAGCCACCGTTTCAGAAATTGGCAATTTTGATAGAGTATGACAGTCTGAGTGATCGCGTTCAAAAACGTATGGCAAAAAAGACACAAAAACTACTCAATCATTACAATATTACATATATTGTCGAGACGAATCCTGAGAAAAAAGAACAACTTTGGAAAGTCAGACAGGCCGCTGCTACTATTTTGTCACATGATGCGGCTGGTGCTAAGCCACTACCAATTATAGAAGACGGAGTTGTACCGATAGGGCGTTTTGCGGAGTTTTTGCAAGGCATTTACGATATGTTTAATGCTTATAATTTGCCTATTTCGGTTTGGGGACATGCCGGTGATGCTCATTTGCATGTTCAACCATTGTTGAATCTGGCGGAAGTTGGGGATCGTCAAAAAGTATTTAAGCTTTTGGAGGATTATTATTCGCTGGTTATTCGTTTGGGGGGTAGCACAACGGGCGAGCATGGCGATGGGCGTTTGCGCGGCCCGTATTTGGAACATATGTATGGGGCAAAAATGTATGAACTATTTACTCAGTTAAAGAAGATATTTGACCCCTATGGTACGTTAAACCCTGGAGTAAAGATTGGTATTACGCTTGATGATATCAAACCGCTTTTGCGCCAAGAGTATGATTTGGCACATTTTTACGATCACATGCCCCATTCGTAGTGTCTTGATTGGACAATATCTCAAACCTCTCATACAATATTGAAAATGGGGATGTGGCGGAATTGGTAGACGCGCTAGCTTCAGGAGTTAGTGAGAGCAATCTCGTGGAGGTTCAAGTCCTCTCATCCCCACCAATCGAAAACTGTTTGGATTTTCCTTGTCAGAAATTTCCCCCCGCCGAATTCTTTTAAAAAATATGAGAAAATCCAGTGCTGCCGGGTCGGCTGCCCTTGAAGGGCAGAAACGGCGTGACGGTCGTTACAAAACGAAGTATGTGCCGATTTCTCT
>CAYGIR010000066.1:0-3822 GCA_964349985.1 uncultured Candidatus Saccharibacteria bacterium | reverse complement strand
ACCTGCCACTGTGCCACAAGCCGTAGACCCGGGTTCGAACGCATCGATTGTTGATCCGCCGACTGTTGTGCCCGCACCCGCACCCGCAGAGCCTCCCTTACCAGAGTCGATTGTATCTGAGCCGGTACTGAATCCGGATCCGCAAACGCTCCCACCTATTATCGAACCCGTTCCGTTGCCAGACCAGCCGGCTGAGGCAACAGCAGAGAAGGAAGTAGTACCAGAGCCTGAACCTGAGCCTGTTGACTCTGAGCCAATTAAAGAATCAGAGCTCGAACCGCCAGTTTCACCTGTGCTCGCACCGACTTCATTGTCTCAGCAGAACAAAGAGACAGAAGCTATTCAGTCACAGGTCGTAATTCCGTTACCCCAATCCGAATTCGCTCCCGTATCTGATCCAGCACCATTAGTGGGCGGTATACCTGCCACCGTTTTGGCACTAAGCGATTCTGATTTGCGCATCGCCGCCACTTATTATCTACAAAAAAATCAGGCGGAGATATCGCGCAAAGGTGTTGTAGCTCGTCGAGCAACTATGCAGAAGAACCTGGATGAGATTGCAGGGTATATTGAGCAAGAGGGCAGTGCTCAGATCCCACGTATTGCCCGCAGGCTAAATCTTTCACTTGCCTTGGTATCACATTATCTACAGATATTAGTCAAACAAAACAGGATTAAAGCTGAAGGTCACGCCAAAAACCGCCGGTATTTTGTGTAGGCGATCAATGCAAAAGCCAGTTCAGCCAACACGCATCATGCCCTATACTTAACTTGCCGGGGTGCATCCTTGGATAAATATAAGTTATAATTCGTGAAGATAACACTTTATATATTTACGATAGGAGTAAACCACTATGAAAACAGTCAGCACATGGAAGGAGTACAAAAAAGAAGCTCTCAAGGACCCAGCCTTCAAAAAAGCCTATGCCGCTCTTGAGCCAGAGTTTAAATTAGCAAGTAGTCTTATACAGGCTCGGATTGATAATAAACTCACCCAACAACAACTAGCTAAAAAAGCCGGTGTCAGTCAAACAATAGTTGCCCGTCTAGAAAGCGGTGAGGCAAACCCCAATATTAGCACAATAAACCGTGTTGCGGGCATACTGGGTAAAGAGATAGGACTAGTAGGCACTCGTTAGTATTAGGGGGCTATATTTCGGGTAAGACTCAATTTATTACATGCCAAGAGGTAGCGGGCTTTAACTTTATAGGTCGGAAACTATTTTTCGTGGTTTAGGGTATCAATAATGCGTGAACTTAATAATAACACTACCATCTTTAGTTTGAATCGATCGTTCATAAGACTCATGTAAGGGAATTACAGCTTCAATGATGTCTCCCATATTCCTGATAAATCGAATCGCTCTATCGTGACTAAGACCAGTATTTTCAATGTTTTGGCGATAGATCAAAACACCGCTATCATCAGGATTACAACTAACTACCAATACATGAGGGTCTTCAGGATCGAAGTCCGTAAAACTCCCTGGTCGACCTACATCAATATCTGGTAATTGTAGCTTTCGGTCCTGTAACTCCATCTCTGCTTTGATTGGCGACATAAAAACTATAATATCATAAAAGTAGTATAGGGTCAATTGATATGGTGGCTCGATACACAGGTTAACTCTGGGTAAGTCCTATTAAGTTGGATATTGTCTACGCAGAGATTGATCGAACGTTTCAAGCCCTAGCTTTTCGCGTCTTGCTCTCGCCAGGAGATAGCAATCTGCAAAGTCAAGATTTATACTGGTCAATAGTTTAATGATCTCTGATATTAACTCGATATTTTCGTACTTAAAAGCCACAGTGCGTCCTATTAGCAATAGAGCCTCGCTTGTTTGTTGCCGGTCACGGCCCGTACTTCGTAGCACATATACTATTTCAGCAACTACGATGTCCGTTATTAGCAAAGTAGCGGGTTTAGCATTTTTAACAATCGTTTCTGCCTTAGCACTTAACTCTTTATGATCACCTAGCAACCATCGCAATAGTACGTTAGTATCAACGAACTTCATACTTTTCTGCCAGCTGGTCGCCTATAGCTTGTTCTTTCGCAGAAGGCTTGTCCTTATGTGTAGGGTTATTTAAGAGTGTCCGAATTTCTTTAAGAGTTTTGGGTAATGTTAATACGATTTCATTGTTTGTATTTAGATAAATGGTGGCCTTACCGACCTTGTCTAAGCCCAGTCTCTCTCGCAACTCCTTAGGAATAGTTACTTGTCCTTTACTGGTAATACTGTGTGTATAGTTCATATTACTCATTATATGTAAGTAATACTTACGAGTCAATAGGATTTTTGTCAGAATGTATCCCTGAATTAAAACTGCGTTACACGACCCCGTGCCCTGCGGCCTACGCTGGTTCAAAATCGAACAGGTCTGGAACTATTAGATCTTGTGTATAACCAAAATAGAACTGGTGGAGTGAAGGACTTTGAATACATGAGTTTCGCACCTAGCCATTCTGATGCTTTCTTGATTTTCCGTAACTTCAGCGAAGGAGGTAGCGAAAGATGGCGGGCTCGACCGGATTAGCGGACTTTGTCCTTTATCCATTCCAGCGTGCTCGAAGCAAGCTTCTGTGCGCGTCCTCATTCCACGAACCGGCTCGTTCGCTTTGCTCACTCACTCGCCGGTCCAAAAGCGAACAAGTTCGCATAAATAAAATGGCCCACCAAATGGTGAGCAATTTTATTTGGCGGTCCATTACTTTACAGGTGTGGAACTATTTTATGGAGTTGGATGAGGTGTCTCAGGGCTTTTAGCCATTTCAGCCAGCTCTGCTGCTTCGTTGACAACAGCTCCTGCCAATCGTTTATATCCTGCTTCAAATCTTTCATCAAGGGGCAGTAAGCCCGCACTTTGTACAGCAGTAAGCCCAAGATCGTAATGCTCTTTGTATTTATCAGGGTCGCCTGGTAAGCGGTTTCCATCTACATTGTAGTCGTGAGGCAGAGTTTCGGTTACCTTAAATGCAGCGCGAACACCACGAAAGTACATTGAGTCAGTGTCGAGCCCGCTGGGGGCAATACGACGGTTGTGGTGGGGCATACGCCATCTACGCGCACCATCTTCAAAAAACCTTCGTGCGTTTTCTGGACTCATTATATATGGCTTTTTCTGAGGTGATTCTTGGGAACTCATACAATTATATTAGCATAAGTTGTATGATAAGTCAAACGTAACAGGGGCGATTACTGAAAGTAGTAAAATAGAAGTAGAGATGAATATAAAAAACTACTCAAACCTAAAACCTTGGAAGCCTGGCACATCAGGTAATAGGATCAAGAGGGTGTTCCTCTGTAGGTGTTAGGTTGTTATAGTTTGACGCGCCCTAGCCGGATTAGCGGGAATTGTTCTCAGAGTTTCTTCAACAGTTCAAAGTCACCCGCAATCAAAGCTTCTTTCTTTGCTCTAGACCAGCCTTTTAGTTGTTTTTCGCGGCTCATTGCTCGTTGTAAATCAGCGCATTCTTCGGAGTAAACTAGCCTAAAATCTTTGTTATCTTTCGTAAAACGAGCACCTTGCTTGGTGTTGTGCCGCGCAAGACGCTCTTCTAAATTCTTAGTCTGGCCGATATACAATTTATTCTGAGAATTTCTGAGGGCATAAACATAGTAGGTCATATATTTTTCATTGTCCTTCGACTCCATTGCATTCCGCTCAGGGCATTCGTCTCTCTGGCGATGTTTTGAGTTGAAAATCTATCTCCCAGGCTTACGCAATATCACGGCTATAGCCATGAGCGAGCGTAGCGAGTCGAATGGCGGGCTCGACCGGATTTGAACCGGCGATCTCCTCCGTGACAGGGAGGCGTGA
>CAYGIR010000065.1:0-4024 GCA_964349985.1 uncultured Candidatus Saccharibacteria bacterium | reverse complement strand
GTTTGTAGCCGATAGAATTCGGTCTGGGGATTGAGGAGTTTTGCGACAGGTCGAGTTAATCAAAGTCGTTTTCTGATTCAAGAAAATCACCGTGCTGATGGCGCCACAACTCGGAATAAATACCTGCTGTTTTGTGTAACTCAGCATGTGTACCATCCTCAACTATACTACCGTTTTCTAGCACAAGTATACGGTCCAACTTACGAATCGTTGATAAACGGTGAGCGATGACAATCGTGGTGCGAGACTTCATGAGATTGTCCAGCGCGGCAGTTATCAGTTTCTCGCTCTTGCTATCAAGTGCGGATGTTGCCTCATCCAGTAGGAGAATTGGAGACTTTTTAAGCATGGCACGAGCTATCGTAACCCGTTGTTTTTGACCACCAGATAACTTAACGCCACGCTCGCCCACGAATGTATCGTAGCCATGGGCTAATTTTGATATAAACTCATCGGCGTGCGCTAGTTTGGCCACAGTCAACACCTCGTCGCGGGTAGCCGAGGGGTCACCGTAAGCAATATTTTCATAGATCGTCCGGTGGAACAACAATGGCTCTTGTGGTACGTAGGCTATTTGGTCCCGCAGATTATTCTGAGTAACGGTCGAAATATCGAGACCATCAATAGTTATTTCACCGGATGATACATCCATAAACCTAAGTAATAATTTGGTTAGGGTGGTTTTGCCACCTCCGCTAGGCCCAACTAGTCCAACTTTTTGTCCTACCGGAATCGACAAATTTAGATGTTGAAACACGGGTTTAAAATTATCCCCATCATATGAAAAATTGACGTTCCTGAATTCGATAGCTCCTTGCGTGTGCCTAAACTTTTGGGGCTTATCGGGGTCGCGAACAGAAATTAGTTGATTGTACGTGTCCACCATTTCCGTGGAGTCCGCTAAGGCTTCTTCTAGTTTTTCTACTACTTTACCGAAATCCCACAAACTTTTCAGCAATTGCTGAATATAGAGCTGAATTAGTATGATCTGTCCAACATTCATTTTCCCTTCAATCGCGAATTTGGCAGACAACAAAAAGACTGGGACCTCCAGAATAATAATAAAGCAAACTTTGTATAACCTGATAAAATCCCCAAAAATCGCATTACTCATGCGTGCTTTTACGCGCTTATTGCTAAGTGCCAAGAAGGCAGATAACTCGTCTGGCAGACTGGAAAACATCTTTACAGGCAGTGCGTTCGTGACGACATCCGCAAAAGCCCCCGTTACATCAGAGTCATATTTGGCGACTAATCTGGATCTGATTATCTTCCTGCGATGCAAATATATCAGGATGCTAGAAAATATTATTGTCCATCCCGTCATGATCACCCCAATTAATGGAGCTATAAACAACAAGATGCAGAACGGAACAACAATTTGTACCAGCAAGGAATTAAAATCAAACATTATCGATGTAGATATTTGCTCAAACGAACGAGTAAATCGGTTGAACCTGGTAACTAATGAACCGGTAAAATTGTTCGCAAAAAAATCGCTACCTTGGGATAGTGTGATTTGAAAGCTTTTGAGATCAATATCTCTAAGTGAATACGCTAACACATGAAACCAAGCGTATATGCCAATTCGACCAAAGACCGTTTGAACCAGATGTAGCCCTACCCAAATCCAGACGAAACCCACGAAATGTTCCAGTGCGAAATTTCCGATGTGCGTAAGATCATTCACAAATCTACTTATTAACAGTGGCTGTAAGATATTAACGCCAACATAAAAAAGCGTGTGCATACCAAAAGCGAGTACCCAAAGCCACTTACGAGGTCGTATGATTGACCAATATATAGATATAGACTCTCGAACCATCTGATTATTCTACACTTTCAACAGTCGAGCGAAAACTTTTCAAATCAAAACATGTACTATTAGGTTATGTGTTGAGATTTTAATGTGGGTCCGCAACAGACAGGTACCACCAGAAAGACATGTGGGGCCCAGAAAAACTGTTTGCAACCGAGATTATTCGTTCTGGGGATGGGGAGTTTTACGTAAGTCCTATATACTATGTATTGGTAAACGTGAGCAAAATCTATAAAGAACATTCATGAAACTTTATAACACACTTAAACGAGAGATTGAAGCTTTTACGCCACTGAATAATAATAAGGTGTCGATTTATTCTTGTGGTCCGACGGTTTATGACCATATACACATTGGTAATTTGGCTAGCTTTATCTATGCCGATACGCTGAGTCGAACCTTGCGAGCTAGTGGCTACGAGGTCGATCATGTCATTAACTTTACTGATGTGGATGATAAAACTATCAAGCGAAGTAAAGAAAAATACCCTACTCTCAACCCCAAACAAGCACTAAAAAAACTAACCACCGAGTATTCTCAGCTCTTTCTGGATGATATGCGGAGCGTAGGCTGTGACGTAGAGTCCATTAAGTTTATAAATGCTACCGATCACATTGAAGATATGAAAGCCCTGATCACAAAACTGCATGAAGACGGTTTCGCGTACATTGCCGATGACGGTGTGTATTTTTCTATCAAAAAATATCGCGACAGTGGCAAAAAGTATGGTCAGTTATTAGCAATTACTGACAGTAGTACCTCATCGGCCCGTATCCAAAATGATGAATACGACAAAGATTCGCCACATGATTTCGCGTTATGGAAAACCGGAAGGGCGGACGAACCAATCTGGGATTTTACGCTGGATGGCAAGAAACTTGATGGCCGGCCGGGCTGGCATATCGAGTGTTCGGCAATGAGCGCAGGTGCGCTTGGACAACCTTTTGATATTCACACTGGAGGTGTAG
This sequence comes from uncultured Candidatus Saccharibacteria bacterium, assembly GCA_964349985.1. Classification (GTDB taxonomy): domain Bacteria; phylum Patescibacteriota; class Saccharimonadia; order Saccharimonadales; family CAYGIR01; genus CAYGIR01. Next base: position 1,237 of record CAYGIR010000065.1, on the reverse strand, counting down.
ACTTGATTTTTCCACATCACGAAAACGAGATTGCCCAAAGCACCGCGGGCAAAGCCAACCCAACGCTTGCGAATATATTTTTGCATAACGAGCATCTACTAGTTGATGGCAAAAAAATGAGTAAATCGCTAAATAATTTTTTTACTCTGCAAGATATCCGAAGCAAAGGGTTCGATCCGCTAGCCTTCCGCCTGATGGTTCTACAATCTCACTATCGCAGCCAAAGCAATTTCACCTGGACAAACCTCGAGGCCACCCAAAACCGCCTAAAAGACATCCGAGCAATGGCAGACTTAGTATTCCAGACGCGAACCAAAGGCGAGTCAGGTCTGGTTGAAGGAGATTTTCTCAGCCACCTCGAGAGAATTAAGAAAGCTATCGAAGATGACATAAATCTACCGGAGGTACTAAAACAAATCAGCGACTTAACGGCTGGTATGTTGCACTTCACAATTGAAGAAGATCAGCTAAGTTATTTTAAAAACTTATTAGACTACGTTGACCAGATTCTGGGTCTAGACTTAACAAATCGTAGCGATATATCAGATGCACAAAAGCTAACCCTCAATGAAAGAGAAAAGGCAAGGGACAGCAAGAGCTGGGTAAAATCAGACCGACTTCGTGATAAGCTTGCAGCCAAAGGTATCGGCGTGCGCGACACAGAACAAGGGCAAGTTTGGTTCAGACTTTAGTGAACTGCCTTAATAGATTCGTTGACTTCAGCTTTACTAAGTAGCTTGCGCGAGTTGAGATAATCCAAGACTATAATGCGAATACATCCAGCCAGCGGTATAGCCACCAGGCCACCAAACAGGCCACCAAAATTCACTCCAATAATTACAGAGGAAAAAACCAACAGTGGAGACATATTGGTGGAATTGGATTGAATTTTTGGTTGTAGCACATAGTTTTCAATCTGTTGGTACGAGATATAATAAATCAATATCCCAAGCGCGGATAACGGTGAATGGAACAAAGCAACCGTGCTAACTATAACCGCGCCAATGGTGTGACCAACCAACGGTATCAAACCACAAATAAACACTATAACCATTAGAGCAATTGGATAGCTAACATTGAATAACAACAATGGGATCAATATCATACCAGCCGCCAATGCTGCCAATGTTACTTGACCATTAACATAGCCTTTGATAACACTATACATACTATTACCAATTTCCTCTAAATGCTTCTCTTGGTCTTTGCTAACTAGTCTAAAGATAAAAGCAATCCA
>CAYGIR010000064.1:0-4315 GCA_964349985.1 uncultured Candidatus Saccharibacteria bacterium | reverse complement strand
GTAGCCGATAGAATTCGGTCTGGGAATGGAGGAGTTTGCGTAAGTCGAGTAGACTATACATATGAATACTACTCCGCTAGCTGAACGCATGCGACCACAAAAACTCACGGACGTCGTTGGTCAGGAACACCTGCTAAAGCCCGGGCAGATCATTCATGAGATTATAGTAAATAAACAACCGACTAGTCTGATTCTGTGGGGACCGCCCGGAAGCGGCAAGACGACATTGGCACGAATTATTGCCGGCGAAACAGAGGCTGAGTTTATAGAGATCAGTGCCGTTACGTCAGGCAAGGCTGACGTTGTCAAGGTTATTGAACTCGCTAAGCAAAATCAACGTCTGGGACAGCGGACTATTTTGTTCGTAGATGAAATTCACCGCTTCAACAAAGCTCAGCAAGATGCTTTTTTGCCCCATGTCGAAAACGGCGTAATTATTTTGATCGGTGCCACCACCGAAAATCCCAGTTTTGAGGTTATTAACCCCTTGCTTTCACGTAGCCGCGTGCTAGTCTTGCAACCTCTCAGCAAGGCCGAAATCATCAAAATCATCAAGCAAACTGCCAAAAAAGAGCACCTCACCGCCCAACGTCTGCCCGCCAAAAGTATTGATTTATTGGCCGAGCTGTCTGGAGGCGATGCTCGCGTGGCACTAGGGAGTCTAGAGCTTGCCTTGCAACTAAGCAAAGATGTCATCACGACTGCAATCATCGAAACCGCCGCCCAAAAACGCTTGCCAGGATATGATAAAAAAGGCGAAAACCATTACAACATAATTAGTGCATTTATAAAGTCCATGCGTGGCGGTGATACCAACGCAACTCTCTATTATCTCGCTCGCATGTTGCAGGCCGGTGAAGATCCTAAATTTATCGCTCGACGAATGGTTATTTTCGCCTCTGAAGATATTGGGCTGGCCGCCCCAGCCGCGCTGAATCTTGCGGTTAGCACATTTCAGGCGGTCGAACGGATTGGTATGCCGGAGTGTCAATATAATCTGTTCCACTGCGCAACCGTCCTGGCTAAATGCGAAAAATCGCGTGTTGTGGCAGATGCCATGAACGGTGCTATTGACACAGCGCGCAATCATCCCGACTTGCCCGTACCATTACATCTACGAAACGCCCCGACCAAGCTTATGAAAGATTTAGGATATGGCAAAGGCTCCAAATGGGAATCTGGCTTCAAACATCCCAGGGGTTTCCTGCCAGATGAAATCTCCGATCTTAATTTGTTCTAGAATCAGTCATGGCCTTATCTATCCAATTGACCCTTTGCAATTGCTCGTCTAATTCGCTTGCCTTACGAATTATCAGTTTAGCCAGATCTGTCGGCACATCGAATTTACCTAGCGAGTCAACGGTCTTATCTATTGGATTAAATGTTTCATTATTAAATATCATGGCTATAGCCATATGTCCCGCCACCGTATAATCACTAATTGCTAAATTATTCCCTCTAGCCAACCAGACAACCGTCAGTATTGTTTTGACCAATGCCATAGGAGTAATATCGTAAATCATGGATGAGGCTGGCGCATCGGGTGATGTAATGTCAGCTTCTACTTCTATATTTATGGCTTTTTCATTAACGCCTTTGGCACAGGCTGTCATATGCGTATCTTCTTGATAATAGCGGTAGACAGCCGCACCTTCGTGATTAACAAAATAGTTACAACTATAAGGACCTCCTGATCTCATCTTGAGTCCTGTCGCGAACAACGCGCCTCCCTCCTGTCCAGGGGGATAACGATGACCGGTTGTATGCAAAACTATCAATTCCGGCCTGATGATAGTTTTGTAACCGTCTAAATCATCAAAGACACCTACGAAACTATCGTCAAACCTAAAGGCCAAAAAATCGCCAACAGTGACATTGACCGCTTGATCCAGATAGGAGATCTGTTCCAGCTGTTTCTGCCAATCACCATATTGCGCCGGAAACAATACTGCTAGCTCCTCCAGGGTTGGTATACGCGACAATACGTCTTCTAATGCGTCACGCATGGGCTCGTTCTTAGTACGAGTGGGTGGTTCCGGTGGCTTAATTTCTTGTGCTGCTACCTGGGACGAATCCGTCGGTGATTCAATGGCGGAGCTTTGAGCTGGTACTGTATTCGAGACGGTCGATACCGGTTCTTCTGGCGTGGAGTGCTCTACAGAGTTGCTCAAGGTCGTGCTTGGTGATGTCGTTCCGCAATTCGTACCATCACAGCCAATCGTTATTTGATTAGATTGAGCTAATGATGGATCGACGGAATGTTGCAAACCGGCTGCTAATGATCCGAGTGCAAGCAAGCCCGCAATGCTAGCTCGCAACACATTAATCGGTGGATTATCTTCAAAACGCCTAACAATACCCTGTATGGGTGACGCAGCAACCGACCACCGTTGCGAGTGTATGCGTTCGGGAGCCATAGTGTATTAATATCATACACTCCTGAACGTACGAGTAAACTATTTTGCCGGTGTCTCTACTTGCTCCCAGGGTAGATTTTCTTTGCCAAAATGGCCGTATGCCGATGTTTGACTATAAATCGGTCTACGTAAATCCAGTTTTTCGATTATGCCCTTAACAGACGTGTCGATAAGCTTATCTTTGAAGGTGTGCAGTTCTTGTTCACTAACGGTTCCCGTCCCAAAGGTATCAATAGTTTGCATAAGTGGTTTTGACTGTCCAATAACATATGCCAAACCAACTTCACACTTGGTTGCAAGCCCTGCCGCCACAATATTTTTGGCAATGTATCGAGCCGCATAGGCTCCCGAACGGTCAACCTTACTCGGATCTTTGCCACTAAATGCTCCGCCCCCAACCCGGGCATAACCACCATAACCGTCAACCACAATTTTGCGACCAGTCAGACCAGCGTCTGATTCGGGTCCTGGAATGTGCCACAAGCCCGTTCCATTCACGGTGATGTTGGCATCATCAGGAACTGCAAGATTATAACGCTCTAGAACTGGAGTAATGATCTCCTTGACAACACCACTGTGCACCGTTTGCGGATCGGCATCTTCGCTGTGTGCTACAGCAATCACAACTTTTTCAACCGCAACGGGTTTATCATCTTCGTATCGAACCGTAACCTGAGCCTTACCATCCGGACGAATATAATCCAGGATGTTTTTTTCACGCACTTCATCAATCCGACGTGCCAACGCGTGCGCAAGCGTAATAGGCAGCGGCATCAACTCGGGCGTTTCGTCACAGGCATAACCAAACATCATCCCCTGGTCACCAGCACCTTCTTGGTCAACGCCAATCGCGATTTCTGGTGATTGTTCATGAATGTCGTTGCTAAAAACCGAATCATGACTAAAACCCCAAGTCGGATTTGTATAACCAAGTTCTTTTACCTTGGCTTTTACAATCGACTCAAAATCTATCTTGGCTGTTGATTTGATTTCGCCAAACAAACAAATTTGGTTTGCTCCAGCGACCGTTTCAATACCCGCGCGACTCATAGGGTCCTGTCGCAACAGCTCGTCCAACAAGGCATCACTAATGGCATCACAAATCTTGTCTGGATGTCCGGCGGCAACACTCTCTGACGTGAATAATCTTACTGTTGACATAAAAAATCCTTTCTTGCCTGCTAGCAGAAAGGATATGTACGTTGTCAACGTAAACCAATATCTTTTCCGCCCTCAAGGCGGCTAGATGGAGCACCCATCCTAAATGGGTTGCTGACGGATCAATAAGCTAGATCTCTCCCCGTACTCTGTATATTTATTACGTTGTTAAAGTACCTATGATTGTAACATGCTTTTGAAAGTTACAGAAAGCTTTTTCCAGGATTTTTGCATATATAAAACAACATAAGGTGTTGCCAAATAACCAAGTATCGCGTAAATAATTCCTATGACGATATCTATCACGTAATGCTCCCCCATATACGTTGTGCCAACCCAGATTAATATTGGATACATCCATGCCAAATGTCGCCATTTAGACTTGTAATAAAACATCATGAATAGCACAAATAACATTGAATAGGCGGCGTGTAATGATGGCACGGCTGCAACGGGGTTTGGGGAAATCTTGTTGTACACACTGGGGAAATCATGTATCCCAAAAGCCGCCCAAATATCTGACGATATTCTTGTAATGGGCTCGACCAAACCCCTGTCGCTCGCCATCCAAGGAGGAGCGGCTGGAAAAACCAAAAATGTTAAAAAGCCCATAAATGATACCAGTACAAATGCAGTCACTACGTGCCAATAACGCTCTGGTTTAGTTTTCCATACCAATGCGGCGAGCGCGAAAGGTATCACAAAATGCAAAGTATACGCGCCATAAAAAACAAAATCAT
>CAYGIR010000063.1:0-4545 GCA_964349985.1 uncultured Candidatus Saccharibacteria bacterium | reverse complement strand
ATCAACAATCGATGCGTTCGAACCCGGGTCTACGGCTTGTGGCACAGTGGCAGGTTGAGCGGGCTCATCTGGCAAAATATCTTCCATACCAATTAATTAGAATCTAGCTACGAATATATACTTGGGCTTTTTGTTTATCTTTGAGGTCATTCACATAGGTTGTCAAGTCTTTGAAGTTGAACAATATATGGGCGGCATGTATCTTGCCATCGGCTGTAGTTTCAAGATTTTTAACTATTTCCAAAGAATAACCTATATTGATCACTTCCGAAAACTGTGTAGGCTGTAATTTATAAAGTGCCTCTACCGTTTCTGGAGTCAGATCACGCTTAGAACGCTCAATAATTCCTATGTCTCCTCCGTTGTCCTTACTCCCCGTATCATCAGAATATTGCTTGGCAATAATGGCAAAATCAGCACCTGATTTTAGTGCCGCGAGAGCTTCATTGGCTTTTTCGGTAGTTGTCGTATCAATCGAAACAATCACGTTTTGAGCAAGAATTTGACTACGCAAGCTTCGCTTAAAATCATTGACAGACCAACCCCAATAATCCTTGAGGACATCTTCAAATACCTTGTCATTATTGCCAAGACGATTTTGATTTCGTAAAATTGTGATCTGGTCGTTCACCTGTTGCTCGCTTACGGAAACTCTATATTTGCTTGCCAGTTTCTTGATATACGCATCATTTACGACTTTTTCTAAGGCTTGCTTTTTGAATGCCGTCAGTTGTTGTTTACCCTCGGTAGTTCGAAAATCTAATTTCAATTGGGATTCATAATAATGAGTATAATGACGCACTTCAAACAGATAACTTTCGTAAGAAACAAATTTACCGTCAGCCCTAGCAACTGGAAACGGAATAACCTGGGTTACACGATACAAAAACCCTGATATAGACTGAAACTTATAAAGCGCGACCGTACAATACCCAAAAAACGCTATAATACCAGCTATCAGCAAACCAGTGGTTATCAGGATGATTCGGTGCTTCGAATGCTGTATAGGATAAATATATTTGCGAGCACTACCAATAACCTCTTCTCTATGAGCCGCCATGGTTTCGGTAGTAATACGAGGTAGAGTATCGACTACTGGTGCAATCTTTTGACTGCGTCGTAATTGCTTTAGTTTTTTAAGATATGGTTTTGGTTTTTTAAACTTCTTGAATCTCTTCATCTTTTCCATTCTTGTTAATCGGGTGATTACTAATGATGATCCCCTGGTCTCGCAAAATATGAATCAGTCTTTTCTGGATTTTGGCAGGATGATGCACATCATGGACAACTAAATCGCCCATATACGTTTGCATCATTATTGTACCAAATCCCAGCAAAGTTTCTTGTAATCCCGCAATCTCATAGTTCACCATCTGTATCTGATTCAGTCCAACATCTACAACACTCCTATGAAATAAACCTTTTTGGGTAATCTGTATAAACCGTTGATTAGTAACAATATATACACTATAGAACCAAGCAATCCAAGATGGCAAAAACGCTAATAACCCCAAAATAAATCCAGCGGCAAGACCTCCAAAAAACCAGCCAAACCCCATGGTGGGCCTGATAGCAGCCGGTATCACGCCCAAAAGTGGACCAAAAAGCCCAATAACAAGACCCTTACGCATCACTACCGGGTGCTTACGAAAAACGAATAAAACATCTTCGTCATCAAACTGATCTGCAAAATATTTGGTAGACATCGTATTAAGGTTATAGCTAATAGGTTATAGGTTCAAGTACCAATACAAAATATAACAACAATGAACCCCCACCCATAGACATATTTGATGTGATCGCATCAAATATGTCTATGTAGTACTGGGGTAAATCTGGTTATGAGCTTGTCTTGATGATCAATATGTGTAGTTTCAATATAAGTTACATACTTGCTTACTCCGTAAGCCAGGCACGTCCGCTCAATCTCCATCCGACACGAAAACGGATGTATCCAAACGCTTCGTTGTAATTGCTTGAATCCTAATTGTTTGAGTTTTTGCGTTAAGCTATTGCGACGTACTTTGTGACTCTCCGGTATATCAAACATCACGATTCTCCATTTATTGTCCCATTTTTTTGGTGGCTGGATATTCATTTGATCAAACTCAACCTTTTTAGCACGATCACGACCCAGTTTTGTAATTATCAGCCCATGTTCATAATCACCCGTTACTAAACCACGTTTTTTCATATACACAGAAATGCGTCGCATTTCTCGATCTCTAGCTCGTCCATCTAAGGTGTTCAGGAAGTATTTCAGGGGCTTGTCCAGTGCCTGAGCCGCATTTGGTATAATCAGCACCGTAGCAACTACACCCCCACCAACTGCAATTTTTAACAATCCATCAACAATCGCCGCCGTAGTGTCATGCTTACCCATAGACATATTTTATGCGATCGCATAAAATATGTCTATGCATTTGAGTGTCGTGAGAAATTGGGGGATGTTCGGATTTACTATTTGGTCGTACAATAACCTTGTTGCCGTATAATTTTCGAGGTCAAAAGTGATGATTTTTGATCAAAAGCGACAAAACGTAATCGCCGTTACGCTTAGGCACGAATTTTTGCCCCCGTAGCTCAACGGATAGAGTAGTTCCGTCCTAAGGAAATGATAGAGGTTCGATTCCTCTCGGGGGTACCAAATGCAATTTACTTTTTCTTGGCTTTGGGTTGGGTGTATGTCTCGTGCAGGGTTGGGTAATCGAATAATTCACTTTCGCTGAACCAATGAGCAATTTCTTGTTTCGCCTCTTTCACATCCCCTGAAGCGTGAATAATATTTGCAATACCCTGCCCATGGCTATTCGCATGCGCAAAACTAACATGCGCGTAATCACCTCTTATAGTTCCTGGCAATGCTTCTTTGGGCTCCGTGGTACCAACTAGTTTACGTACTAGGCTGACAGCCTCTACGCCCTCCAATACAATCGCGATAACAGGACCTTGCCGCATCATTTCCAATGTGACATCAAACGCCGCCTGTCCTCGTCGGGAAACCATTTTACTAATTGTTTCATAGTGATGAAAATAATGATCATAATCGGGTTGTAACATCTTACACCCCACAATTTTTAGACCGGCTCGCTCAAAACGCGTGATGACTTCGCCCATTATGCCACGTTGCAAAGCATCGGGTTTGAGAATAATTAGTGTTCGTTCCATGAATTTCCTTTTCTTATATTATATTTAACTGCAATTATAACAGATTGCGGTTGATGAAACGTATGGCGGATAATTCTAACTTCTGTATTCTAGCTTCTATCGGCTACAATGGACTTATGCTATTTGCAAAAGCCAAGACGGATTTTTTGGAATATTTGGAGATTGAGCAAAATCGCTCCCAAAAGACTATTGCTAATTATGACCATTATCTAACACGATTGATTGATTTTGCTGGTGATATTCAGGTTTCGGAGATAGATAGTGAATTGATTAGAAAATGGCGGTTATGGCTCAATCGTCTTGGGACCAACACAAGTGATGAATTGCAAAAAACTACCCAAAACTATCATTTAATAGCCCTCAGAAGCTTTCTAAAATTCTGCGCCAAACGTGATATATCCTCGTTAGCACCAGACAAGATCGAACTCGCAAAAACCGTTCGGAAACAGGTTACATTTCTAAACCAGGATGAACTAACCCGCCTATTTAATCAACCGGCTCTGGACAAATTGTCTGGTCTACGCGACCGAGCGATTTTGGAATTATTATTTTCATCCGGACTACGCGTATCTGAACTTACCAATCTAGACCGTGAACATATCAACCTTAAACGCCTAGAATTTATGGTCAGGGGCAAGGGACAAAAAGACCGACCAATCTTCATCAGCCCAATCGCCGCAGAATGGATTCAGAAATATTTAGATCAACGAACTGATACATCGAACCCATTATTTATACGCTATAGTGGCCGTAAGGCGGTTGATTTGTCGGGTAATTTTCAGCGATTAACCCCACGGAGCGTGCAACGAATGGTAGCTCGCTATGCCCTTTTGGCTGGTATAACCAAGCACGTAAGTCCCCATACCCTGCGACACAGCTTCGCGACAGACCTGTTGATGAATGGGGCGGATTTGCGTTCCGTACAAGCGATGCTTGGGCACAGCAATATTGCTACTACCCAGATATACACTCATGTCACAGACCCACACCTAAAAAGCATTCATAAGCGTTTTCATCACAAAGAATCTCACAAGTTGCAATCTGGATCGGAATCGTTTTGAATCACCTGGGCTGCTGGTGCTGGTATATAAACGTAAAGTTTACATATTTTGCTGGCAGTCTGCAGACCATTAACGGATGGGACTGGTCCATTACCACTACCGCTACTATTGTTCAGTGAATCCAACGAAACACGCACTTGCATACGGCGCAGTACGTCAGTGGCACGCCCCGTAGAATCAATCAATGCCTGGGCACCGGACAAACGCACAACCACGCCAGCACCACCGCCACCAGGCTTGAAACCCTGAATTGTCACCGCGGATGACCTATATAGTGACATTATTCTTATGTAGTAGTCGCTTGCGGGTGATAAGC
>CAYGIR010000062.1:0-4556 GCA_964349985.1 uncultured Candidatus Saccharibacteria bacterium | reverse complement strand
CTATGGCTACCCCACCTTCAGCCAAACCACTCCCATCTCTAGCTGATTTAGCCTGGGAACGGGCGATTTTGCGTAAGGCCAGTAGACATCACACTCTCTCTTGCAACGATCTCGCACCAGTATGCAGCACTCTTTTTGTTAAACTGGTTCTGCTCTGACGGGTATCTACGGGTACCGAAAACTAAACCGATTTATCAGAAAGTCGGATGGTACTAGTTGTGAGTGCGGGATCGAGGCAAGCTGGAATGTGGTGTTTATACGCATTATAGACCTCAAATATATGTAAAGTTATACACAGGCAATCAAGACTAAGCACAAACGGTGTTGACATACTAAAAATGTATAGTTACTATTAGCGTGGCACTTGAATAAAAAAAGTGCTCAAAAACAAAAACGTATCTGAAACAACGGCTTCTCGCAAGCCGTTGTTCCATGAAAAACAACATGGAGCAACGATACGTTTAGGTGACACAAAAAGCTAAAAACACAATATTCAAAAACGACCAGGTCATGGTCGTTTTTGAATTTAATAACAATGAAACTCCCAAACTAGCTTACAATAATGTTAATGATCCGGAGTGTAGAAAGTATTGCAGAAACTGGTGGTGTGGCTACTATTGTTTCTATAGAATGCCATATGAACAAAGGTCTGCCCGGCATCGTGATTGTCGGACTTGCAAACCGCGCGATTGACGAAACAAAAGAGCGCCTAAGGCCAGCATTTCGAGCCTCCAAAATAGAATTTCCCAAAAAACGCATTATCATAAACCTAGCACCTGCTGATATCCCAAAGGAGAGTAGTTGCTTTGATGTTGGTATAGCCGTCGCCATAATGCGATCCGCGAATATCATACCGACCGAACTACCACCAAACACACTCTTTATAGGAGAATTAGGCTTGGGAGGCGATGTTCGAGCGGTCAGAGGTATCATTGGCAAGTTGTTAGCGGCAAAAGCCAAGGGATTCAAAACTTTTTACCTACCAATAGAAAACCTTAAACAAGCACTACTGGTGCCAGGCATAACCATAGTACCCGTTAGTAGCCTAAAGAACTTGTATGCGTCACTTACAAACACCGTGCCGATCAAACCTATTAACACTGGATTGGGACAAAAACCAGATGTCAAAAATAATAGATCATATATTGATATGCAAGAAATTAGCGGACAGGCTCGCGCAAAAAGAGTTTTAGAGATAGCCGCGGCTGGTGGTCATAATGCCCTATTAAACGGTCCACCGGGCACCGGCAAAAGCATGCTGGCAAAAGCCCTACCTGGCATCCTCCCACCCATGGAACTAACCGAGATACTGGAAGTGACCCATTTACACAGCTTAGCAAGCCATAACTTTGATCAAATTATTAGCCAACGACCATTTCGCTCCCCCCACCACGGTGCCAGCGAAACCGCTATTATTGGTGGTGGTAGCTCTGCCCGTCCAGGCGAAATTAGCCTGGCTCACAGAGGTATTTTGTTTCTAGATGAATTACCGGAATATGGCCGAGCCACTATAGAAGCTTTGAGACAACCGCTTGAAGATAAAATCATAACCATCGCCCGGGCCAAATTGAGTGCGCAATATCCCGCCGACTTTATGCTCATAGCAACCAGCAATCCTTGCCCTTGTGGCTTTTACGGCACCACAAAAACCTGTATATGCCCGCCCCACCTTATCATGCAGTACCAGCGCAAACTCTCTGGTCCCATCATTGACCGTATTGATTTATATGCCGATGTTGACAACGTCCAGCATGACAAACTTCTCAAAAACAATGCCAATGGCGAATCCAGTTCATCCATCCAACAACGGGTCCAGAATGCTCGTAATCGTCAATACAAGAGATACAGCAAGCCAGGCAAAACAAATTCTCAGCTCAGTAACCGTGATATCAAAGCCTTTGCCAATTTGGAGCCAACCGCCGAAACATTACTCAATCAAGCTGCCGAGAAACTGGATATATCAGCCCGTAGCTACATGCGTCTGGTCAAAATCGCCCGCACCATAGCCGACCTGGAAGAGAGCGACCCAATTACTCCGGCCCACATCAGCGAGGCCATCCAATACCGCAAACAAACCACACAGTAGCCAGGGCAATCAATTTTGCCGCACGCTTCGCTTGCTTTAGCCATACTTTCTTGAGTCGGCAAGAAAGTATGCAAAGAACCGACCCACGCTTCCAGTTCTTGATGACTTCATTGTCAAAGTCTACAATGCTTTGGAGAACTCAGTCCCGCTTTTATTACTTCAGCCCAGCGGGGCTTCAAACATCTCCACGCAATAATTGTGCTTTTGACATTCAGGCTTCAGGACCTTCCAGAGTGGGAGCATCCGCCTCAACATCTGGGGAGTGGCGTTCTTGATCGTGAACAAAATTAGTGGATTGAATTTCAGGCATTTTTATCTTTTAAATACACATCTAATGTACTGGAATACTTCTTAGGTTTAGTCAAACTTTTGCAGACTGCGGAGGTTTTTTTGGGATTAATCATAGCCCGCCTAGGCGGACTATTCCATGGGCTTACCCCCACTCTGGAAGTTCCTGATGAGTGAGTGCTAAAAACACAATTATTGCGAAGGAGATGTCTGAGCGGACTTTGCCTGTTCCTATAAAATCAATAGAGGCAAGGTGCGAGTCCTCCAAAGCATTGTGTGGCTTAGCAACGAACTCATCAAGAACTGGAAGCGTGGGTCGGCTTTTTGGTTACTTTTTCGCCGAACCGAAAAAGTAACTTGCCCGCCCGGTAAAACGGGCCTTTGAAATGCAATTTCTATGAATAATCATTGACCTCTGTTGCAACATCTGATAAGATTAACAACATTCAGCTAACGTTCTTCTAAGGAGCAGATAAATCAGCAACCAAGTTCGTCTGAATCATCAGATTCGGGCACCACAGCTACGCGTTATCGACGAAGATGGCACCCAGATGGGCGTTTTATCCAGACAAGCGGCTTTGGATCACGCAGTACTACGCGAACTTGATTTGGTTGAAATCTCTCCGAACGCTGATCCACCCGTTGCAAAAATCGTTGATTGGGGTAAATATAATTATCAACGAACCAAGCAATTGCAGAAGCAGAAACGAACTGCCAAAAATCCGGAGATGAAGCAAATGCGCTTTGGACTCAAGATTGGTGATCACGATTTAGACGTAAAGCTGAAAAAGGTGACCGGTTTCCTAGAAGCAAACCACAAAGTCAAAATCACCATCTTTTACCGCGGTAGAGAGATGGCTCATCGAGATATAGGCTTTCAATTAGCCGACCGAGTTATAGGGCTACTTGGCGAAACCATAGCAGTTGACCAAAAGCCACAATTAGCCGGTAAGCAATTAAGTTTTACCATAAGGAGTACAGGACATCATGCCAAAACTGAAGACACATAGCGGAACCAAAGACCGCATAAAAATCACCAAAAATGGTAAAGTTTTACGCCGTAAAGCTGGCAGCAGCCACTTCATGGAGCACAAAAGTGCCGCACGCAAACGTACCCAAGCTGGCACTGTATCCATGACCGGCAAGATGGCAAAGAGTATTAAATTGAACCTAGGAGTTAAATAATGAGAGTAAAGAGAGGTGTTGCCAGCCACGCCAAGCACAAGAAAATCCGCCTAGCTACCAGGGGTATGACCAAATCAAACCGCTCCAGCATCAAGCGCGGCAAACAGGCTCTTACAAAAGCCCTTGAAAATGCTACAAGAGACCGCAAAGAGCGAAAACGTACTTTCCGCCAACTCTGGAATGTTCGTATTAATGCCGCGGCACGTCTGAATAATACAACTTATAGTCGCTTGATGTCGAATCTCAAAAAAGCTAACATTACCCTTGATAGAAAAATCTTATCCGAATTAGCCGTCAACGAACCAGCGGCATTTGAAGCAATCGTCAAAGCCACAAAAACATAAAAAATCCGCCTATCTGGGCAGATTTTTTATGTCAGATTATCTATAAGCCGGGTTCTGTACTACGTAAAACGTAGTGCCGATCATCTATCTAGTCCGCCAATTACTCAACGGATCAAGCGGTTTTTATGACTAGCCCAGGCGGGAAACCTGTGTTGGACTAATCTCCTTGCAGCAAACAGGGTTTACCTTTTCCATACGTCACCGTATAGAACTGTAAGCTCTTACCTCACGCGTTTCACCCTTACCCTCGCTCATCGCAAGCGATGAGGCCCATTTATCAGATAAACAGATTCATATGACAGAGATTTTTCAGATAGCAGATTTCAGACCTTTTCCTGTTACCTGATCACTGTTAAATTTCTGCTAAATGTTATCTGCTACCTGATAAGTGCTCTTCACTTGTGAAGAGCGAAGGCGGTTTCGTTTCTGTGGCACTTTCCCTAGGGTTACCCCCGGTCGCCGTTAGCGACTGCTTTTCCCTAAGCTGCCCGGACTTTCCTCTTGGATTGCTCCAAGCGACCAGTCGATAATCTGACAAAAATATTATAGCATATTTCTCTTATGCTTGCACTACCTGTAAAAGTGGGCGACAATTACGATCAATGGATCACGCACGAATTACAATTTTTGAAGATTTAGTAACGATGCGTTAT
>CAYGIR010000061.1:0-4824 GCA_964349985.1 uncultured Candidatus Saccharibacteria bacterium | reverse complement strand
CTCGACCTGTCGCAAAACTCCTCAATCCCCAGACCGAATTCTATCGGCTACAAACTGTTTTTCTTCTCTCGATGTAGCTATGGCTACCTCTCCTTCAGACAAAACAGTTTTCGCTCGAGCTGATTTGCCCTGGCAACGGACGATTTTGGGTAAGTCGAGTTAAGACTCATCAAGATAATTCATCAAGTAGCCTAGTTGCAAGGGCTATACATTCAGATTTGGTTTGATCAAAGCTTTGGGAATCGGTTACTTTGAAGCCACTGGCGTAAATGTGTCCACCGCCCCCGAAATTTTTGGCTAGTTCAGCAGCAATGCTGGCACCGGCATTACATCGGATTGAACCGGTAACTTTGCCGTCATTATAAGCTTTTAAGACTATTGCTACCTTTACGCCTTCTGTTTGGAGCATGTCTGTTTGAATAAGTGGGGCTGGATTGTATAGCGGACTGTATTTCATGAGTTCATCATGCCCAATACTGACTAATGCGATTCTGTCATTGCTGAATAATTCAGTTCTGTCTATCAGGGTAGCCTTGTACTTAAAAATCGTTTTGGGCATCTTGGTCTGTGCGCGACGAGCTTCCTCGAGTTTTATTCTGTTGACTCCACCCTCGATTAGGTCGGCCATAATTCTATAGGTATTTGGTGTTGTGCCTTCGCTGGAAAGCCCGAGGGAATCCGATAGGATTGAACTAGTGAGATGGGTTTTTGCCTGGAGATTGAGCGGCCAGTTTAGCTCATTGGCCAGTTTGTAAATCGCTTCGCCGGTTGCTACGGCATCATGATCATTTATGACAAGTGTAGCGTAGGTTATGTCGCACTCCACATCTGTATGATGATCGAGTACGATTACTGGCTTGGAAGCTACGATGCTTTTGTAACTACTGTTGTCAAGTTTTTCCAGAAGGATCGCAGCACTGGTGTCTACTATGATGCTCAAGTCGATTTTGTTCGGAATTTCCTGACTGACTCTGTCCCAGCCATCCAAATGACGCAAATATTCTGGAATATTTACACCGCAATACAAAAATGTTTGCTTGCCTGCATCCCCCAGTATCTCCTCAAGTGCCAGGGCACTTCCTAAACTATCCCCATCCGGGTTATCCGCCTGAATTATTACAATCCGCTGTGATTTATTAATCAGTTTTCCGGCGTCACGATAGCTATTCATAAGAGTGTTCGTCCTTCCAGAGCCCGACCTAATGTTATTTGATCGGCATATTCCAGATCAATACCAACCGGTAAGCCTCTGGCTAAACGTGTGATTTTGATTTTCCGGTTTCCAATTTGCTGCTGAATATATAAGGCGGTTGATTCACCTTCTACGCTGGCGTTGGTGCCTAAAATAATTTCCTGAACCTGATCGTCGTCAATTCTCTGGAGTAATTCAGCAATATGTAATTGGTCTGGGCTAATACCATCCATAGGCGATACTAATCCACCAAGGACATGATACGTACCCTTGAATTTTCCGGTCTTTTCTAATGCCAAAATATCAAAAGGCTCAGCAACAACTACAACGAGCTTTTTATCACGGGCTGGATTAGTATACAATTCTGACAATGTATGTCCCTTAGGTACAAGTGCGAACGTTTTTTCGCACAAGGCAACACCGTCGTGTAGAACTTGTAAATAGTTTGCAATTTTCTTGGACACCGACGGGTCGGATTTGAGCAAATAATAAGCGTATCGCTCTGCTGTGCGCGTTCCTACGCCTGGCAATGCTCCCAACGCCTCGATAACATCAACCAGGGCCTTCGGCAATATATTCATAACTTCCTAATTACGTTCGAGTAGCTAAAGTCCCAGCTCGCCTAATACTCCCATCATCGGTTGCATTTTCGCGGCTGCGATTTTTTGGCTTTCAGCTATTGCTTCCTTCACGGCTTCTTCCAACCATCTTTCCAGTTGTCCTATATCGTCTAAATCAACAAACTCTGGATCAATATGAATCTTCTTGAGTTTTTGTTCACCAGTTATTTCAACCGAAACCGCGCCATCACCTTTTTCTACGTTGATTATCATCTTCTGCAATTCTTTTTGTAACTTTTTGACTTTCATTAGCATTTTTGCCTGATCGAATCTTCCCATAATCTGCTCCTTATTACACTTACTATTTTAGCAGAGATTGACTAAATCCGGTTTTTGTCGCGGGGGTTTGTGGCCAGGCAATGAAATAATGATTGATATGATAAAACGAAACAAGCAAAACTATCAGCGACATTAGAGTCGTGGCAATGGTTCGGGCAATGGGATTATGCGGAAAAACAATAAACCATTGTTGAAGCATAAACGCGATTCCAGTAGCTATCAAAACATATATAATAGGCATTAATGCGGTGATTGTTACCAACCCGCCCAGTGTGATCAGTAAAGCTAGTACGATGGAGCTAGATGCTAATAGCTGGATTCTTACGAGTTTCAATTGGAATCGTAGACTATAGAGGCCTAACACGAACATAGTAAAGCTAAATGCGTCTAAAATAGGTAATCTTCCGAGCCACATTGTTGGATTATTCGGACCGTTGATGATTAACATCTGCGGAATACTAAGCATGTTGCTGACTAGCGCAGACCAGGTTGGGAGCCGTACCGGCAACCCTGCTATTAGCAATAATTCCCGTGGAGATACAATACTGGCGACAAATAACGGTAGTAAGGCACCCATAACAACAAATACGCATATCAGTCTGAACCACCATGGTATTTCTTTGAGCTCTGCCCAAAGTAGCTTGTGTTTCCAGATACCAGCAATCAAAAATAGCCAACCAAAGCCTGGTATATATGTGCATATAGCCAGGAATAAAGATAAAACAAATAACGCGCTTTTTCTAAGTGTTGTGGTGTACAACCAGATGACTATCCACAACACCGGCATCAGTAATAAATACGACGCTTCCGGGTTAGCCATGCGTCCGATGTGCAACACCCAGGCCGAAGTCAAAAATAACCAACTGCCGATTATGGCGACCCTAATGGTATACCACTCTCTCAATATGAAAAAACAGCTTACTATCGCTAGAGTTGCTATAAGCGCACTAATTGCTCGATATGCGGCGATATTATGCACTTTGAGTTTGAACAGGGTATATGTAGGTAGCTTGTGAACAATATAGACGGGATCCTTCAGGATTTTCGCACCAGAATCGATACTAGTTATATAGGTATGTTCTGCCGTACTAACACCTTTGTTCAGATTACCTAGCTGAAATCCTAAGATACCAGCAACTACCAAGCTAACGCCAGCAAAAATAAGGATTGGTCGCCACATCAGCCAAAACCATGTTTGTATCTTGTTGCTCAACCTTTTCATGTATTCGTAAGTAGTATATAGGACTTTTGTACTTTTTCACCACCCAAACTAATTTGCGGACCATAATTTATTGCCTGTCGGTGCAAGCTATACTGGACTAGTTTTCAAAAGGTTGGGAGTGTTTTTTGTCTAGAGTCCGGAAACGCTGTTTTTCCTTGTCAAAATACAACTCTACGGATCCGATCGGACCATTACGATGTTTTTTAATGAATATATCTGTAATATTCCGACGATCGGTTTCTGGGTTGTAGTAATCTTCTCTATAAATAAAGGCAACAACGTCAGCGTCTTGTTCTATAGAACCTGATTCGCGTAGATCAGCAAGTTGTGGAATTTGTGGGCTGCGGCTTTCTACGGAACGACTTAATTGGCTGAGGGCAATCAACGGCACATTTAGTTCGCGTGCTACGGCCTTGAGTCCACGGGATATTTCACTAATTTCCTGGACCCGGTTACCATCACCACCATACCGTGCTCCACCACTCATTAATTGTAAATAGTCGACGATTATCAGACCTAATTCGTGAGAGTGGGCTTCTCGGCGCGCTTTAGTTCGTAACTCGCTAACAGTGATGCTGGGGCTGTCATCAATATATATTTGAGCTTCACTTAGAGTCCCCATCGCTTCTCCAATTTTTTCAAAATCGGAGTCTGTTAGATTGCCGGTTCTCAATGCCCATGCATCTACGCCAGATTCCATAGCAAGCATGCGATCAACTAATTGCTCCTTACTCATTTCAAGACTAAAAAGCAATACAGCTTGCTTGGATTGAATAGCCACATTATGCGCTAGATTAAGAGCCAAGGCAGTTTTGCCCATACTTGGTCGGGCGGCTAATACAAATAGATCAGATCGTTGCAGCCCTGCCAAGATGTTATCTAGGTCCTTGAAGCCTGTTGGAACACCCCGAATTTTGCCTTTGTCCTTATGGAGTTCATCTAAACGATCGAAACTCTCACTCAAAATCGTTTCCAGGCTGGTTATATCTTGTTTAACATGACGTTGACTTACGTCAAACAGTTTTGATTCAGCACTTTCGATCAGCTCCTGGAGCTCATTTGTTTCGTTGAATCCCAGAGTAGCAATATCCTGGGCGGCTTTGATTAATCGGCGCCTTAGGGCCTTTTGGGCAACGATTTCGGCATACTGTTCAACATGCGCGGAGGTTGGTACGAAGTTTGTTAATTCGGCGAGATAGGATGATCCGCCTATAACGTCAAGCGTGGTGTTAGCATTCATTTGATTTGATAATGTCAAAACATCTATTGGGCTGTGTTTATCATAAAGTTGTATGATAGCTTCATAAATATAACGATGTTTTTCGTCATAAAAATCGTAACCATCAATTTTATCGGCGATTTTTACCAGCGCATCAGTGTCAATGAGTATGGACCCCAATAATGATGCCTCTGCGTCGGTATTTTGAGGTGGTATCAATGCGGGTTTTGCATCCATTACAAAATCCCTATACTGGGTTTACGTGGAAAAGCCATAGACGCCAACATGTAAT
>CAYGIR010000060.1:0-4962 GCA_964349985.1 uncultured Candidatus Saccharibacteria bacterium | reverse complement strand
TACTGTGGTGCGGGTGAAGAATTCTAGGGTATCGTTCTCTTGGAGATCTAGTTTGGAGGTGGTGGTTAGGCTTATGCCGCACATGTCACCTTCGAAGACTTCTTTGGCTTCTTGGGGGCCACGTTTTAGTAGGGTGGCTTCGACTTCTGCCAGGGTTTCTTTGTTTCGAATTACTTTGACGAGGGCGGGAACGGTTAGTTTGCCTTTGGTGACTTCTCCACCACAGATAACTTCTGATTTGGTGGTTTTGAAGATGCCTTGTACTTGTAAGCTACCAAGTTCTGTTTCTTTTATTTCCGGAGGTAAGAGTTTTTCCAGCTCTTGCTTCACATCATCAATCAATTCGTAAATTATAGTGTATAGTCTGACGGATACTTGGTCTCGGGTGGCAAGTTGCTTGATATTGGTTGGCATGGGTACATGAAAACCGTAAATTATGGCTTTGGAAGTACTTGCCAGGTGCACATCGTTTTCACTGATTGTGCCTACGCCCGAGCCTACAATACGAACGGCTACTTCATCGGTATCAAGCCCTTTGAGACTGTCGGCTACCGATGTAAGAGAGCCTTGTACATCCGCTTTGATAATTATATTGAGTTCGTTTAGATCATTGCTACGATTGATCATACGAATCAATTCACCACTGTTGATATCGGATCGACCACCTTGCTTTTGTTGTTGGGTAGCTGTTGCTACTTGGGTACGGGCGAGCTTTTCGTCTGCGACCACCATGAAGGCATCGCCGAACTCTGGTAAAGATTTAAAACCCGTCATAACTACTGGCGTGGATGGCCCAGCCTCTTTAAGGACTGTACCACTAGTAGATTCTAAATTGCGTATACGAGCATAGCTACTACCGGCCACAACGAACTGCCCTGGCCTGAGAACTCCTGCCTCTACCAATGCCTCTGCAACGCAACCACGACCCTGCTCCATGTGTGCCTCTATAATTAAACCTTGAGCGGGAACGTCTGTATCGGCCCTAAGATCTTCTACGTCTGCTACCAACAAAATCATATCCAACAAGTGATCTATGCCCTCTCCAGATTTGGCGGATACAGGAGCGATGACTATATCACCTCCCCATTCCTCTATCAATAAATTTTGTTCTGATAATTGTTGTTTGATGCGATTGATGTCTGCGCCTGGTTTGTCTATTTTGTTTATGGCAACGATGATTTTGACTCCGGCCTTGCGAGCAAAACGGATTGCCTCGATTGTTTGAGGCTTAACCCCGTCGTCCGCAGCCACGACTATAACCACTACGTCTGTTAGCTGCGCACCGTGCTCTCGCAAGGCGGCAAATGCTTCGTGACCCGGAGTATCCAAAAAGGTAATGTCTCGATCACCATGCTTGATTTGATAAGCTGAAATGTGCTGGGTTATGCCACCTGCTTCTGATTTGACAACAGCAGCTCCACGTATAGCGTCCAGTAAGCTGGTTTTGCCATGATCGACATGCCCCATTACCGCAACTACTGGAGCCCGTGTCACGGCATCCGCACTAGCGATGTGTTTATCCCTAAGTGTTGTTGTTTGGTCTGTCGTTTTTTTGGTTAGAGCGATGTCTAAATCTAACTCACCTACAATAATCTGGGCGGTGTCAAAATCTATACGCTCATTGACCGTAGCCATGACACCATTTTTCATAAGTTCTGTCATCAATCTAGTTACCGGTATGGTCAATCTTTCAGCTAGGGAGCCGACTGTGATACTTTCTTCGATTTCGATTGTTCTGGCACTCATGGTCGACTCCTTTCTTGGGTAACTAGTTTTACATATTATTTTATGTCTTTGAGGCTTAGAGCGATCTTTCTACCCTCTGTATCTATATCTAGTACTTTGAACTTCTTGGTTTCATTGAGTTGAAATATTTTCTCTGGATCAATACCTTCTTCGTCGCTCATTTCGGAAACATGGACTAATGCTTCTACGGCTGAACTAAGCTGCACAAATGCACCAAATGGGGTAATTCTGGTTACTTTGCCCTCGACCACATCGCCTTTTTTAAAAGTTTTCACGTCTTGTAGCCATGGATCATCTTGCATTTGTTTGAGGCTTAAACTCAGGCGATCTTTGTCTATGGCAATTATTTTGGACTCAACGGTTTGACCAGTTTTGACATAAGCACGAGGATCTTCTACCCGCTCCCAGGAAATTTCTGAAACATGTATTAAGCCTTCTATGCCATCAACATTCACGAAAGCCCCGAAGTCAATCACACCAGTTACAACGCCGGTGACAACATCACCAATCTTGAGTTCAGAAAATCGTGCTTGCATATCGTCTTTGACGGCTTCTTTTTCTGAAAATATAAGCTTATTGTCCTTGCGACTAATGTCCAGGATACGGGCACGAATAGGCTTGTTGGTCAGTTGATTAAGTTTTTGTAAAATTTCGTCCTTATCAGCACCAGACACGCGTGGATAATGACCAGCCGCTAATTGTGATACTGGTAAAAAACCTCGAATACCTTCTAGCTCTACCAGTAAACCACCACGATTCGCATCATACGGTGATATTTCGATTATTTCTTGATTATCAAAAAGTGTTTGTAAATCATCCCATCCGCGATCTTTAACGGCCCGACGCATACTTAGGAGTGCATAGCCTTCTTCCATTTCGGGGTCTACGACACTAGTATGAATTTGTTGACCTTCTTCTAGTTTTTGGCCATGCCCTATCTCTCGACGCATTACCACACCCACACCGTTAGCACCTAGGTCAACCCAAATTTCGT
Source organism: uncultured Candidatus Saccharibacteria bacterium (assembly GCA_964349985.1). Classification (GTDB taxonomy): domain Bacteria; phylum Patescibacteriota; class Saccharimonadia; order Saccharimonadales; family CAYGIR01; genus CAYGIR01. The sequence continues at coordinate 2,222 of CAYGIR010000060.1, read as the reverse complement.
GTTTGTGCACTGAAGATACGATACCCTCAACAACATCGCCAGTTTTTAATTGTTTGATATCAGTGGACGCCAGTAACTCGTCCATACTTATAGCTACATTTGACATGAAACTCATGCCTCCTTAATTTCTGCGGCAACCCGTAGGTTGTTTACTCCGATCAGATTTGTATTTAGTATATCTGTTATCATCTGTAAAGTCAACTTATTACTGTCAACTTGATATGACTAGTACGGTGTGACTTTGACATGCTTTCACGAAGTAAATTGGGGTTATCAAGCATAATAAGCTTAAAACTATGTGGTGTTGCGTGTACGGTAGATGGTAAACTGCATTTATGTATGTAGCCATTGATATTGGAGGTACGAAAACGCTTGTTGTGATTCACGATGCGAAAGGTAAAAGAATCGGCGAGATTAAGTTTCTAACCTCACAGGATTATGAAAAATTTCTGAGCGATTTGACCGAAAACGTTGCAAAATTGTCTACGAATAACATTCTGCACGTTGTGGCGGCCGTGCCCGGACTTATCGATAGAACAACCGGCGTGGTACGTGTTTTTGGTAATTTACCGTGGAGAGATACGCCAATCAGGGATGACTTGGCGAGAATATTCGATACCAAAGTTACAATTGAGAACGATTCTCGTTTAGCCGGTTTGGGAGCGGCTCTACCACTGAAAGATAGATACAGAAATATTTTCTTTGTTACGGTGAGCACTGGAATTGGCGGGGCTTTGATTTCAGAGGGCAAGATAGTAACGCCCGTTCAAGACATGGAAATTGGTAAAATGCCCATAGAATACGAGGGTTCTGTGCAGAAGTGGGAAGAATTTGCCAGTGGCCGTGCCATTGTCGCAACGTATGGGAAACTGGCTAGCGAGATTAATGATCCTAAGATTTGGCGTGAGATTGGCCTAAAAATTGGTTATGGGCTAGCGGTGGTGATTTCTGCATTTCAGCCTGATGTAATTGTTTTTGGCGGTGGTGCGGGAAAATATGCGGATAAGTTTATTCCTGCTGTTCGAGAGTACATGACGGTCAACTTACATGCTATTGTCAAACACCCAGACCTTCTAACGGCTCAAAACCCTGAAGAAGTAGTTATTTATGGTTGCTATGAATTCGCCAAACAACATACTCAATAAGTGTAAAAAACAGTTACCAGATATTCATTTTCTGGAAGCTGAGACTTTTTATTGGTCGCCACAGAATAACACAATCTATCTAAATAGTGTCGCACTGGAATCAGTTGAAGGTCAATGGGCATTACTGCATGAATCAGCACACGCGCTGTTGGCGCATCAGAACTATCAAACCGATGCCGGATTATTAATGCTAGAAGTGGAAGCGTGGCAAGGAGCACAGGAGATGGGTAAAAAGCTTGATGTCATAATTGACGAAGAACATATTCAGGATTGTCTAAATACATATCGTGATTGGCTGTACGCGCGTAGTACCTGCCCTACCTGCACACTAAATAGTCTTCAGATCGATAAAACGACTTATGCGTGCCTGAACTGTTCCTGCCAGTGGTCGGTGTCCGCATCTCGCTTTTGTCGCCCCTACAGGTTAAGGCAAAGTGCTAAATCCGTAGCACTAAATCCTAAACAGGCATTAAATCAAAAACCCGAAACAGCTCAGAGTGTTTTCATCTGAATCTGTTTCGGGTTTTATGCTAAGTAGTTTTCTTGGTTCGGCGACTTATTCGACCACCTTTAGCACCGGCAAGTCGGGCTAGTTCGCGGTTTGCAAAAAAACCGCCAGTTGTTCCTTTTTTACCACCTTGAGCACCAATTTTTGCATAAAAATCAGGACCGTATTTTGCTTTGTTCGTTGTGGCGGCAGCTTGACCGCCAGCTTTAGTTCCAGCCATTTTATTTAACCTCCATTATTAATTCTCTCGAGTGAACAAAAAGGGTTCTGTCACAACGTGCCTGAACCCTTTTATCCCTATCGATAACACTAATAGTAGCACGCTATTGTGCTCATGTCAATTATGATTTTTGAATAACTTACCTTTTTCTAACCTATACTGAGGTAGGGTGATCGGAGGATGAGATAATTTCGCGTAGGTCCCGTAAACTTCCTGCACTTAATTATGCAGGTTCAAAGTTCGAAACTCATGATATATAAAAGATAAGACCTCCTATTAGGAGGTCTTATTCTATAATTTGGCACCGTGCTATTTTCCCAGGGTTAAAACCCAAGTATTGTAACCGCTG
>CAYGIR010000059.1:0-5057 GCA_964349985.1 uncultured Candidatus Saccharibacteria bacterium | reverse complement strand
CTGTAAATCTGTCTGGAGACACGGCCATATTGCAAGTAATTCCCAAAACAGGTCCATCAGAAAAGACTACCAAAGATCTAATCCAGAAAATACGCGCCGATCGGGATTCGTTGACAAGCAATACCGCAGTTAAACATATATCAGTTACTGGGGCCACGGCCGTTTCTATTGATCTAGACAGCAAACTAAGCAACGCACTGCCGACCTACGTTCTTGTAGTAGTAGGCTTGTCATTGTTAGTACTTCTGATAGTATTTCGCTCGATCCTAGTACCGATCAAAGCAACCGCCGGTTTTTTGCTCTCTCTCATGGCAACTCTAGGCGCATTAGTAGCATTATTTCAATGGGGCTGGCTAGGAATTTTTGAGACTACACCAATTGTGAGCTTTTTGCCAATAATTGTAGTGGGCATTCTATTTGGGCTGGCGATGGATTATGAGTTCTTCCTAGTGTCGGGCATGCATGAGGCTTATACGGTGGACAAGCACCATGCTAAAAAGGCAGTTATACATGGATTCGCTCACGGAGCGCGAGTGGTGACAGCGGCTGCCCTGATTATGGTTTCAGTCTTTAGTGGCTTTATGTTTAGCCCAGAGCCAATGATCCAAATGATAGGCTTTGGGTTGGCGATTGGTATATTTATCGATGCATTCATTGTCAGAATGACGCTAGTTCCGGCAATCATGGCAATACTAGGCAACGCGGCATGGTGGCTACCAAAATGGTTGATCAAAATTCTACCAAATATTTCCATAGAAGGCAACGAGGCAATTTATGAGCTACAAGATAAAAAGCACAAACCCGTTAAATAACACTCTTACAGCTGAGATTACATCGACTGAGCACAAACTCAGACAAGACATACTACAGCAAGTCATCGAAAATATTGCAATGATGTATAAGTTAATGGGTAGTAGTCGTGACCAATTTCTGGCGTCGCACGGGATAAGTAAACCACAGCTAGAAGTATTAACAATACTGAGCGAGAAACCCCTTCGTATCAAATGTCTAGCTTCTAAATTACATGTCACAAGCAGTGCAGTAACGCAAATTGTGAACAATCTATCGGTCATGGGATTATTGCAACGCACCGCAAGCCCTACAGATAATCGTAGCGTTGTGGTTTGTTTGAGTATTTATGGTCAAACTCGTTTTAGGAAGATTAAACAAGCATACATCGAAAGAATTGAGGAAACTCTAGTCAATGTTGACCAATGTCTGTTGACTGATTTACAAAGAATCACAAATCAAATAATGCACAGCGTAGAAACCATTGATAAGCCCACATAAGATCACTTGCTAAACTGGTTCACGCGAAACTCCCATCCCAAGACCGACCGATTGAAGTATGTATGTTTTTAACGGCAACTCTGATATTTAGAATTATTCAAATCCAGCGCGAACAATACTGAGTCTATATTGCTAGAATTGGCACTCGCGCAGTTAAGCGATTTGTATTCAGCGTTCAAAACCGCTTTATTGGCGTTTAAAAATGCCGAATATACGCCACATTCTTTATATTGATAGCATTCTTCGTTGATAGCGAAATCAAATTTACTTGCTAGTTGCTGCACTTGATCGACGTTATTTTTTAGCGCGATTGAAAGATTGCGGGCATGAGCTTCTTTGGCTAGATTTGTTAGGTAAGTGATTTGATCGTTCGCGGTCAATGGAAAGCCAGAATTGTTAGCATAGCCATCGACATTATCAGGCTCAATGCCATTGCACCCCTTGGAAACAGCTGAATCCATGCGAGATTTCATGATCTCAAACACTGTACCATTCCTAATATCTAGCCATTTTTCACCAGCCCAACCATCCAACGCATTACCCTTTACGCTAGCTGGGAACTTACTGTAATCAGCTCGCCAGTCCTCGGAAGAACCAGCACTAAAGTAACAGATCACGGCTATGTTTTTGCTCTTTAGAGCACTGATGGTTGTGGCGGTATTGTCCTCAAGATCAATATCTATCAATTTCTTAGTACGAGTGGATTTGTCCAAATTAGCAGTTGTTGGGGTACCAGTAAGTATCCAGTCCCATGCCGTGTTCGGCGTAACGGGTAATACGCTACTGACCGGAGTAGGCACATCGGTTGTTATGTTATTGACATGAATAGTCAACCCAGTTGTTACAGAGCTTAAACCGGCCGCATTCATCGCATTAGCGGTAAGAGTATGTGGGCCATTAGTGAGAGTTGCGGTGTTAAGGTCCACGCTATAAGGTGATGCCGTATCAGCCACCCCAAAATTACTCCCATCCACCTTGAATTGCACGCTAGATATTCCTGTCGCGTCAATCGCCTGAGCAGAAACGGAAATCAATCCTGATACTGTCGAGCCATCGGCAGGCGAGGTAAGATTTATAATCGGAGCAGCAGGAGTACTTGCAGTACATTTGACTATATTGCTAAGTAGTACCTGGCTACTATCGATAGAATTGTCGTCGTAAGTAAGTGCGATTTTAACATTTGTGGCCTGTTGCGGAATTGGATAACTGCCTTCCCATACCCAATTATTTGAATATTTCCTTAGTTTTTGAGTATACGTGCCTAGCTTATTTGGACCAAAACTAGTTCTCAGATTAATAAAAGGAGCATCCTTGCCGATGTACTTCATGCGCAATATTGGTTTGCTAGCATTCACAGAATCCCGACAAGCCAACAGCGTGGCATTGGCATCTTTGTTTGGCTTATATATGGTTGAGTATGCATAGGCCGCTTTTGTGAACTTCAAAGTCAACAACCCTACAATACCCGTCATAACTACAACTACGATTAGGCTATACGCCTTGCGACTTCCAGGACTCTGACGTTTCAACCATCGGAGCAGGGATGATTGTTTATTTTTGCTAGATTTTTTAGTTGATTTTTTAGTTGAAATTTTTGATTTTTTCATATTTTCCTTTTTATGCATCTTACTTATGCTTATTATACATCAAATACACCGTAATAAGCAACTTCACTACTACTTTCCAGATTGCTAGTTTTGCTTTGTTGCACTTCGGGATGGGATTGGGGTAGCCAACATGGACAATGATTGACATGTGTGTTATAATAGTTTTATGGCTACTGTAACCCATGATAGATCGATTTTCACCATTGTTGCAGAAAATCAAATTAAGCGAAAATTAAGCCGACATCAGAAGGAGAGATTTACGGCTGTTAAGACAACCGTGGAGGGGCAAGTTAACCAAAGCAAACTACTATTATGTAGCTTTCTTGGGCAGGTTGTTATCGCAGGCACGCACGACAAACAGCCTGACAATACGCCATCTAGCGAATATTCGGCCTTGTATGTCGAACCCACACCGAGCATATCTGATGAATTTTTATCCAGATATGACAATGAAACTCAAATACCTATCAGTGAGATATCGTCGCGATATGGTCCGGTCAGACGCGCTATAATGCTTGCTAGAATAGTTCTGGGGACGCCCGCTCATCATGAAGATATCTGGCTACAGCCTCCAAACACTGGGGGCATTAGTGAGTCTGCTATACCCGAGTAGTGCACCTCACATCAACTCAGAGCGCACAATATACTGAACCTGCAGCAAAACCCTCGTTGGCAGAGTGAATTATCTCGAGCAAAGCCTTTTTGTAGCCGAGATTAGTCGGTCTTAGAATGATGGAGTTTTACGTAAGTTTAGTACATCAAGTTAATTAGGATAAGTAACCTTGAGTGTGTGAGTGCGTGAACTCCAGAAGCGTGTTTTGATCTCAACGGTATAGCTGCCGGCTTTTGGTACGCTGAAAGTGCCGGATAGTGGTACATTGGTGTTTAGCTGTTGAGCTATGACTTTATTGTTAGAGTCGTAAACTTTTACGTCGTACCTACCGTTACCTTCTTTGGTAGCCAGAGAGTATTTGGCTGTGCCGGCTTTGGGTATTTGTATAATTTGTTTTTTGGAGCGGAATTTACTTAGGGTGGCGGTGTAGGTTTTGGTGGTAGTTGTTGGGGTTGAAGCGGGTGGAGGGCTTGATGCTGGCTTGGTAGTAGCTGAAACTGTGGTTGATGCGCTACTGACATTGCCAGCATCATCTTTAGCTTTAACATAGTAGTTGTATGCGGTGCTTGCCGATAGGCCTGTGTCTGTGAAGCCAGCTACAGAGGTAGTGTTTATCTTGGCACCGCTACGATAAACATCGTAACCAGCTACGCCAACGTTATCGGTTGAGGCTGTCCAGCTTAGATCGATTTGGGTAGAGCCTGTAGGTGTGGCTGCCAGGTTGGCAGGAGTGGTGGGGGGGGTGGTGTCTGTAGTGGAAGGTGGAGGAGTGGGAGGTGGAGGAGTTGACGGCGGAGGAGTGGACGAACTACCGCCAAATAGAGCTTTGAATTTGGCTGACGCGTTAGGGAATTGTGTGGTCATTAGGCGGTGAGACGCGTCTTTGGCATCATACTCAAAGTACATATGATAAGCCAAGGATCCTGGGCCAGTAGCTGGCAGTGCGTTCATCCATTCGTACATTTTTTGGATGTAATAGGCATTGTCTCCGCCACCGTAGGTTTGACCACCTGATGGCACAGTTATGCCCCATTCTGGAAAAGAAATCGGTTTTTTCATTCTTTTTGCGAAATCTAAATGCCAATTGAGCCCGTAGACACGTTCTTTTTGAGCTTTCCAACGTGCTTCTCCTGATGTACCTGCGGCACCAGTGTCGTAAGCATCCAGACCTATAATATCTACGTACTCGCTACCTGGGTAAGCGTTTTCAGGGTTGGTTTGATTGTCCACACCCGCCAAAGGACACCAGTCGTACTGAAAGCTTTGTCCAGGAACAGACCTAAGCGTGTTTACGATTTGACGCCAATAAGCGGCATAGTTTTTATCCTGCCCATTACCGCCAGCGGCCGACCATGGAAAAAATTTGCCATTAAACTCCCAACCAAGTCTTAGAATCGCATCACCACAGCCTCTATTGACCATAGTCTGCCCAAAGCTTTTCCAGTGAGCGTTATAATCACCTTTGGCACCGGCTGCCAGAGTCGTTGTGTCGTTAGGCAACATGGCCGCCGAATATACTACGGTGTATTTTGTCGATGACCAACTGT
>CAYGIR010000058.1:0-5136 GCA_964349985.1 uncultured Candidatus Saccharibacteria bacterium | reverse complement strand
TCGTGTGGCTCATAACCACAAGGTCGCAGGTTCGAGTCCTGCCCCCGCTACCAAGAAAAACGACTCACCTTTTGGTGGGTCTTTTTTCTTGGCACGGAGCCAGTCCTCGGTTCTGCGACAGAGATTTTGCCCAAGCAAAATATGATAAGTCGCAGGTTCGTTGGAGCGAGGACACGCGCACCAGGCCTCCTGCAAGGAAGACTGGGAGCATGCCACAGAGGAGAAGGACGAAGTCCGCTGTCCTGCCCCCAGTCCGTCCTGTCGGCCAGACAGGCCGGGCCGCTACCAAGTGAAGTTTACAGATAGAGATTGGTTCCAAAACCAGTCTCTTTTTCTTTGTCCCGAAACTCCAACTCTGTTAATTAGGTTCGAGTCCTGCTAGGTGTTTTGCTACAATAAAGCTAATGAATAAACTGCATCAAAAAGGTATCGGGGCGGTGGCGGTAATATTAATTCTGCTCATTGTGGGGGTAGTAGGCTTTGCAAGTTGGAAAGTATGGGAGTCAAAATCTGACAGCACTGACAGTGAGCAAAACTCGATGCAATCTGATAGTGATACAAAAAATAAGGGGACGCAAAACACTGAATCGGAAAAAGTAACTACCGGGGTAGTCATAACGACCGGTGACAGCGAGTTTGGCACGATGCTTTTCAACAATAAAGGGCAGGCAATCTACATATGGGAACTGGAGGAATCAACGAAGGCTGAATGCTACGAGGACTGTGCTAAAGCATGGCCGCCAGTGCTTACCGATGGGGCGCCACGTGCTGCAGGTAGTGTCAGTAATGAACTGCTCGGTACGACCCAACGCACCGATGGCGGCATCCAGGTCACCTACAATGGCCATCCGTTATACTACTATGCGCACGAAAAAGCCGGAGAGGTAAAGTGTCACAACGTCAGCACACACGGGGGCCTGTGGTGGGTAATCCAGCCGAGTGGTATTCGGGCTGATTAATCAACAGCTTCGACGACCGTCTTTTGGTGCCAGTCCTAGGCCCCAGAGTATGCTGACTGTGGTTGCCTCCCTACTAGTTCTTTTCATCTAGCCAATTCCTCCCCTAACCTGTTCCAGTTCGAATGTACAAGGGCCACCAAGAAAAGTTACAGATAACGGATAGGGTTGAGATTTTCGAATCTTGGTTTTATTCTTGTTTCACACATGTTAGTGAGGTGCAAGTCTTGTTCGGTTTTGGCGTAGATCTAATTTGTCGGCTACGTAGCCTGTATTCCTGATTTGCCTGGAGCGCATACCCAAGCTGAAACTCTTGAAGAATTAAGAGATAATTTACGTGAAGTAGTTGAACTAGTGCTTGAGGATGTTGACTCAACTCAAAAACCTGAATAGCACTTTGCTGGCACACAATTAGTCACTGTGTAGTTATATAGGTGGTAGCTTACCTGTACTGAAACCCAAAGAAATTACCAGAATTTTGAAACAACTTGGTTTTGAAATGGTGCGACAAAAAGGTTCCCACCAGCAATTTAGACACAGTAACGGCAGAACAACCACTGTTCCAGATCATGGCTCTCGTGATATATCACCGCTTTTGCTCAGACAAATTTGCAAATATATTGGTCTAACGACTGATGAATTTTTGCGTCATAAATAGACGTCAAGAACAGTTATCAATCTATCGACAGATAATAGACAATACGACTTACGGAAAATTAGGCATGCTGTCCTGCATTTCACTGGTAAAAGTGATCCAATTGTCCTAGATAAAGGCCAGTTAATAAAACCGCGCATACAGCTAGCACTGGCTGATCGTATGCGGGCTTGAAGTGCGAAATGCGTGCATATAATAGATAGTCTCAAGCTCGTCGTTAATAATAAACAAGAACTGCCATTGGATTTTGCGTAAGTATCGTCCTAGGCGGCTAGAGATAAAGCACATCGGCCGATAAGTCCATGGGGTGCAATTGCCTGCTTGTATTTATGAAAATTATTCATCACATGCTGTAGAAACTCGTGCGTGCCTTGGATTGCTCCAAGGACAATATTGGCATTGCTTTGCCCGATTTCACTACTCAAAATATCATTACTAACCAACATCACACGTACCAACCGAATCGCCAACTCTGAATCGCACTCTATATTTACCAGTCCGCATAACTCTGTAATGAGCTCTGCAAGCAATTCCTGAGGTTCTAATTGTTCGACCACAGAATTACTGGCTTCTGTTCCTAAGCTGGATTTATGCAAAATTGCTTGTTCCCAAGGAGATGCAGGAGTTTCGGGTAAGTCCAGTAAATGTTGCGCTATGTCTATAATCTGAGCTGTGAGATTATGTGCTATCTCGGATTCGACTGGTGACAGCTCTTCGAGGAGCTCTGGCAACTGTTCAAAAACCTCCAGGGCTTGCGTATCTTTGATGACTGCTAATGCATCTAAATGAAGCCCGAAGTCTTCTACATCATCCGTTGCGTCAAAATATAAGGGGCGTTCAAAAGGTTGAAATTGCAAATCGGCTAATACGTCCCCGTCTGGTGGTAACAACGGCAATTCTAAAATGTCAGTGGATTCACGAGCATCTTCCAGGACAAACATTGGATCTTCGTCTAGCTCTAATACCGATGAAGGAGCCGTTTCATTAGCTATCTCTATCAAGCTTGAGAGTTCTGGTGTTGCCACTGATATGTCACCGACCGATATCTCTTTGACCGCCACTGCCATATTTTGAGGTTGAGGGATTTTATCAATCTTTTTCACCTTTTGTAATGCAGGCTCCTTGGGTTTTGGCACGGATTGGTTGGACTGCTCAATAACAACGCTCCGCGTAAAAACTTCGTCTGCCCGGGCTTGCTCACGAATTGGCTGGGCTTCCGTAGTTTCCGTAGAACGATTTAATTGCAACTGTTGCATCGCAACGGCTTCTTCTGATTCTGGACGACTTTTTAGCTCCACTCGCACCGCATCAATCTGCTTACCGGCAATATCCATTTTCCGCCCCACCTCAATCGCCTTCACCACATTAACTATTGGTGGTGATTTTTTTGTTTCGGTTATCTCCCGAGCTTTAATGCTTTGTTGTCGATGAGTTTCTTCGTCCGATGTTGGCTGTTTGGGTATCAGATGAGTGAATTCCTCTGGAACTTCGTAACCCGATGTCTGGACAATTTTCATAGTAAAATCATCTACAGCCTCAGGCGTCATCTTGCTAGAATCATGTGCCACGGGACATATTTTGATGAGTTGCTCCAGCGTTCCCGTCACTCCAAAAATCGTATGTTCGGTTTCTGCCAGCGCGTCAAAGAGTCTGGTTGGCCGAGCCTCTGCTTGCAAGACATTAGCATTATGATTTATAGTTGCATGTACTTCACTACCCACTCAAAACTCCTATTCGCTTTCCGAAGATTCTTTTGGTAACAGATGTGCGTGTTCTGGCAATAGTTTGTTAGCACCATCTACCATCTTGGCAAGCCAACCTAGCCTGAGATTGAGGTTATTGAGTTTTTCTGGATTGGCTGGGCAACTCAGTGCCTCGAACTGGCTAGCCTGATGCAGGGTCATACTAAGCTCGTTCCCAGGATCACCAAACTGAAGTATTGTACTACCGTATTGGTTCATGAAATCTGCTTCGGTCATCTCAGAGCCATTAGAACCAACTATTTCTGCCATATCCCTATCATACAACGCTTAGCAACACCTATGCAAAATACCCCATCAACTTCTATGTAAGAAAAAATTAAGCCAGGCATCCAGGTTTTGACGGTATAACGGCTTTTTGGATGATGGATTCGGTTTTTGCTCTACCGATGTGATAGGTAATTCTTTCGCATAGGTCAAAGCCACGCTTTTTGGTACAAGCAGAAGTTTTTCGCCTGGCGCGCCTTTACCAAACTGCTTGCGAGCGGTTAGCTCCAGATAGGTGTCAGTATTGTAATATTCATTGCTTAATTTTAGATTGGAGTTTATAAGTTCCTGCACCTTATTTTGCTCATCCTGCCTAGCAACCTGCTTTTGCAGTACAAAATTGGTTTCAATCACCTTCACACTACTCCAGCTCGTCAGCAAAACCAGCACACCAAACACCATAAACCCAAGAAAACGTACATCTCGAATCTGTTGCCAAATTGGACTTTTGTAGTAGTTTTTTATTTTTTGAAACATTTTCAAGTTCATTATACACCAAAATCTGCTATACTCCCATCTGTTAGGATTGTAGCTTTTTACAAAATCGTAATCTAGGTGATCTATCCAAACATCACAAATCAATGCGGGGGTGTAGCTCATCGGTTAGAGCAGGCGGCTCATAACCACTTGGTAGTAGGTTCGATTCCTACCACCCCCACCACATATAGACAATTTACTGTAGTAGGTTCAATTCCTACCGCCAATTTACATTAGTATTCGAAGCAGTTCCTCGGTGGTTTTGGTTTGCATTAAGTTTTCGCGGAGGTCTTTGGCTCCGTCGAAGCCGTTTATGTAGATTTTGCAGAATTTGTTTAGTACTACCACTGGTTTTTCGTTGTTTTGCCAGGTTTTGGCAAAAAGCTTAACGTGTTTAGCATACAAATTTTTGCGTTGCTCGGGTGTCTGATTTGCCCACGACGATCCGCTGGCCAGCGGATTGGCAAAAACATACGGATCTTGGAACACGCCACGCCCAATCATAATACCGTCCAAAGAGTATTTCTGCGCCAATTCAACCCCTTGAACACGAGTGATTACGTCACCGTTACCGATAATTTTGGTGGTGGGAGATATTTTGTCCCGCAGTTTCACAATCTGCCCGATTGCCTCCCAGTTGGCTGGAACTTTGCTCATCTGTTTCCTAGTTCTGCCATGTATACTTAACGCGTTAAGTTTTTGTTCAAGCAAAAATTCGTGCCACGAATAATCAATATCGTTATACCCCAGACGAGTTTTCACAGATATTGGTAAGTTACCCGCACCGTTTTTGGTGGCCTGGATAATCTCTGCCGCAAGCTCCCTGTTATTAATCAACGCCGAGCAACAACCGTTCCTGACCACATCCTTGACGGGACAACCCATATTGATATCTATGCCGTCAAAGCCCATCTCCATAAGGTCTTGTGCGGATTTATAATAATTTTCTGGGGTTTTACCCCATATCTGGGCAATCAACGGCTTTTCAGCGGGCGTGTGTAACAGCCGAGGCAAAGTAGCC
>CAYGIR010000057.1:0-5184 GCA_964349985.1 uncultured Candidatus Saccharibacteria bacterium | reverse complement strand
AATAATCCCAGGAAAAACTTGTAGTCCTCTTCGTCAAGAAAAATCCTACGGCGGTTTACCCCACGGTTGTAAACATGATAGTAGCTTTCGGCTGCAAATTGACGGGCAGGGTTCTCCCCTGGCATTACATCAGCATACTATGCCTAGCCTATCTTCCCAAGGGGAACCCCTGGATCAAACCCTTGGATCAATCGTATAGAAACAAGTCGGCTTATCAAAATCCCCCAGGGCCCCCTTGTTGCCTTCTGCGCTCTTCTTCTTCTCGCCTTCTCGCTTCTTCCATCTGGGCAACTTGTTGCCTGGCGGCTTGTTCTTCCATGCCGCCTTGCACCATGAGTCTTACTTGCGATTCTACGTCCATGCCAGGACGGTAGCTATATTCGTAGTAGGCTTTGCGGAAAGCTTTACCTACTGAGCTTTCATCAGTACGCGTTTTTTCGAGTATGTCCGCAAGAGTTATCTTACCCGAGCTTGCAAGACCAAGGTTTGCGCGTACTTGAGGATTAACTTCGGTGGCAAGGTCTACCGTGGCACCTGTGAATGTCTTGGACAGTCTGTCTCGCATCTCAAGCGACATTGACCCCATACTACTTAAAGCGGCAGCCACTTGCGTCATCGCTACACCAGCATCTTCTTCGCCTTTTAACAAGCTTTCTTTTGCCATTTCAGCTAATACAGGCGCGATTGAAACTGCGTTTTCGCCTTTTTCTCCCATAAGTTGATAAAAGCCCTTGCCTTTGACAAGTGACCTAATAATATCATTTGAAGCATTTTGAAGAGTATATGAGTTATCACCTTTTAAGTCAGACGCATACAGCTTATCAACCGCCACCGACATATCGCTAAAACTAGCTGCTCCCATGTCCGTACGTCCGGCTCGTACCTGGTTATCCCTGAATTCTGCCAGCAACCGAGTCTTCACGGTTCTATCACGGCCTGCTAGGCGGTTAATGGTCTGCGCCATTTTACCCTGTGCGTCTTGTATTACATCATAAATAACTTTGCCATCAGAATCCTTTTCATATTGAACTTCGCCATAATCATCGACTACGTCAGTCCCGTCAGCATTTTTAAGCGTTCGCGCCACCCTGGTGTTCTTCCAGGCGGTTGAACTGGTGCTTAGCGCCCGGCCGTCAGCAAAAGCAGCCACCGCTCCACCGACTTCCCTATCCATCCTCCGAGACAAGTTGAATAAATCTTTAATTTCCTCCTCCTTACCAGCTATAAGGCGATTTGAGAGAGTACCGTCCGCATTTGCTTCAAAGAACCTACCTCCGCCGTGCTTCAAGAGAGATGCTCTGAATTTCTCGAAGTTTGCACCACCCTCCAGCCTTGCTTTGTGAAAATCGTCATCTCCCACCATAGCCTTAAACGTTTCATTTTCTTGCAAAGTTTTAGCTGCCAGCGCCATATTGCGCATATTGATAGCCGTATTCATATTACTCTTAAACTTATCTTTTCGGCTTTGCCCGTCCGGTCCTCGTGTGAATGGTACCCCGCCAGCCCCCAGCATACTTGTGGCCTGGAGGGCACGGTTGAATTTCTGTCGGTAATTCTCATTCTGAGCGTGTTGGATAATATTGCCCTCGTCATCGCGCAACTCTTCTTTTGCCTCTATCCCACCCTTGATGGCGCGCTGTTCCTGAATCGCATTCCACTTGTCGCCAACTTTCTGTCGGCGTTTTTCGGCGCGTCTTTTGGCGCCAGACTGTCTTAGTCCGTCTGCTTTGCCTGTTGCTGTTGCCAAGACTCCTCCTGCGAATTTGAAGACGGTCGTGATCAGCGCATAAGGAACCATCCAGGCGAATAAAATCATGAATACATTAAGGGTGTTTTCTACGCCAGATTTGTCACTATCCGCATGAATAATCCATGCGAATATATGACCCACAGCAAACAGCCCCATAATTATTGGATACATTAGTAGAAGTTTGCTAAAAGAACTCCACCAGGCTTTCCATAGTTTGTCATTGCCAGGAAATATCCAAGCCAGAATGGCCAGTGGTGCCACCAAGAGTAACGCCACAATTAGTATTTGTCTGAGTAGTAATATACCCAAGGCGGTCAGTGCAAACGTTAACAATGGTACTAGAAAGAAAAAGGCAATCAATATATAGGCTGCAGCAGCCAGCCCTAAAGAGCCAAATGCTGTTCCCATCAGGCTACCTCCGAAGAGGGAGGTTAAGGTCAGATTGCTTACCTCCGAACCGAATGGGCTGGTTATTAGCCCCATGGTTCCTTTGCCGATAGTATCAGTGACTTCAATCATAAATACACAAAAAGGATATGAAACAGCGATAAAAATAACAGCGATAAAAAGTCGTGGAAAGGCTTTTTTTACGGTATAGGCACTTATAAATTCAAAACCTAAGGCGGTACTGAGGACCATTATAAGCATAATAGGAATCAGTATGGTGTATGCAATATTGCGAATGTTCGCGGTGGCATTTTTGATCCCAGTATTCTCGTAGTAGCCCTTGTCTATGCGCAGCAGCTCTACTACGCGGGAATCTACCCAGTTGATTGCTCCTGCCACCATGACAATCACGGGGCACATTATCCATCGCATCGCTCCTTCTCCGTTTTCGCAAGATTCGTCTTTGTTTTGTTGTGTGGCCCCGCTTGTAAAGCTATTTGTATCAGTAACGGTTCCGTTTGCGGGGTCAGTTATGAATCCAATACCAGTCTTACCCTCTCTTAGCTGATCTACTAGTGCACTGCTGATACTACATGTGCCGTTCCCAACAGTGCCATAATTACCACTTTTTATAATTGTTGGCTTGGCTGTATCTACGCTTTTATAAACATCCTTATCTAGAGAGAACTGTATACCACGCTTGTCTGGGCAGTCTTGGTATTTTGAAAAATCAACCGCACCTAGAAAGGAAGCATCCTGATCCGCATCACTGGTGGTTACAAATTGCGTAGTTGTGCCCTGTACCGTGTCACGCATTTCTACAGTTGTTTTGTTTACCCAATGGAAAACAAAGGATTTACTATTTACATGATTAGCAAAAGCTATTTCGGGTACAACAAAAGACGTCAAAGAAGCTGCGGATAAGATCAATATTAACAAGCTTTTTTTCATCTACTTTCTCTATTGTATAAGTTGGACCAATAAATAACCACAATCAATATGCAAATACCACCCATACAATAGCAAATGAGGGCGTTTTTGCGAACTCTATGTGTCGGTGAAGTTTGTTATGACGGGATTCTTACAGACTCAACAACTACCCAAGCGTATATAAATTTTGCCCCTTCAGTAGTAGACTCTGTGTTTTCAATAAATTCTTTTTTAACTAACTGTAAACGGACTTTTTCAGAAAAGACCTTACCTTCTGTGTCCTCAATCCAATCAGCAGTTATATACCAAGAATCACCATCATGCCGGTCACTAACATATTGGAAGGTTTCTTTGATGTCATAATAGTTTTTGAGCAAACGTAATCTATCTGTAATTCTCTGGGCTAGAGGGCTTGTTACGTCAGCTACATAAAACTTCATATAATCGGGGTTAAGCTCTGAGTAAAGCTTGGATAGATTACCCCCCAGTGTACCCAGAACTTCCTGTGGATCATCTGTTAGGGCATATTCTGGCACAAATTTAAAATTGGCTGGTTGGCCCTCTTGCCCATCGTGGAAATTATAATTTTTTGGTCCAAACGGTGCTGTTGTTGTGGTCGTTGTTGGGATGGTTACAGCTACGGCTACTTCATCTTTAGGCAACTTGTCGCTTCCCGAATGGTTAGTGATTAGAGCAAAAACAGCTCCCCCGGCAAAAATTGCAGCTCCAGCTATGTACTTGCCAATACCGTGATCGTTGTCCTTAAATCCTGTTTTTATTGAACTTGGGCTTTCTGCTGTGAGTTCAGGCGGAAGTTGATCGTCAGAATATCCTAAGTCAATAGTTTCCGTAAGGTCGCCTAGGTGCTCGGGCGTTCTTATAAGCCCTTCACTTGTTGCCTGATGCAGGGATGTGTTATAAAACTCTGTGACGGGGAACTCTAGACCAAGCTGACCAGAATGAAACGTGCGACTAGATAAATCAATATTCGTCAACGGATCTGTAGATTCTGGTTGTTTTGGTATATCTCCTGACATATCATGTTGAGCCATAGTACGGACCCCTTAATTTAGCTTAATATACTACGTTTGAATTATACCACGGATGTCAATACCTGTCAATCTTGGGGGCTGGTATTATCGTATTGTAGGAATTATTGATTGAGTTTGAATTTATGGTTGTGTCGCGGCTAAACTTGTTTTTTGTTATAAGGGATAATATAGTTAGATCAAATGTTTAAGTTCAGAAATATAAAAATTTTATTATTATCCAGCATGTTCTGCATTCTTGTTGTTGGGATAGGATTTTATTCCCGCGCAGGAGCCCAAGGTAGTGGACCCTCAGGCTGTTCGGATTCAGTTACCACTGGTTGTATCGTTGGCAATCAATACATATGTCCAGATGGTACTGCTGTAGCTTTGGCTGCTTTCCAAACAGCATGTAACAAGGGAGGCGTTGGTAATCCGAATGATGTGGATCATACGACGGGTAGATCAGCTGGGGCGGCCGCATGTGATAATGGGACTTACGTGACTATTCCATCTGATGCCACGCCAAGAGAGTACGAAGCGGCCTGTGCTGCAATTGGTGCCCATAGGGCGGACATATCGGTTAATTATGGTGGCGATTGCACAGGGAAAGATGCTGAGGGTAGGGATGTTGGAAATAACAAAAGTACTTGTGGGATTATTGCTTATTTGGTGGATTTTATTAATATTCTTTCTGGATTGGTGGGGATTGTTTGCGTGGTTATGATCGCTGTTTGGGGGTTGCAATACACCGTATCCAGAGATAACCCGCAGATGGTCGCTCAGGCACGCCAACGGATGGTACAGACGGTGCTGGCACTTGTGGGATATTTGTTTATATATGCGTTTTTGCAGTGGATTGTGCCAGGGGGGGTATTGCCAGGATGAAATCACAATCTACGCAACATAGGTTGTGGAAAGAGATTTTTGTGAGCGTATTATTCGCCATTTCTTTTCTGATGGGAGGGGTGGTTTTTTTGCCCGCAACTGTGGCGGCTGATTATACTACTGACCCCACCATTGCTCAGGGATGCGACAAATCGGCTGGGTTTTTGTCGTTTCCTACATGGTATAAATATTTGCAAGTTG
>CAYGIR010000056.1:0-5429 GCA_964349985.1 uncultured Candidatus Saccharibacteria bacterium | reverse complement strand
GAAAAGATTCTAAGTCGTGGGATAGCTAGTTGGCTTGCTATATCTATAGCTCGAATGATTATCTGCTTTTTTTTCTCGTAAGATAACTTTGGATTAAAGCCAAAGTTATCATGCACGACCTCAGGATCGGACTCGTTATCGTACCACTTGAATAAGGGCGTAGCTGCAGCAACTAGTTCAATACCAGATGCTTCCATCCTTATTTTAAAGTCCCGCACTTCTTCATCTGTCCAAAATACAAAGTTCTTTTTATTCACCATACGAAGTTCGCCATACGCAATTTTTTGTCGCTGCATAAGGCTGATCGCTTCATTTAGATTGTCCGAAATTTCATCAAAATTAATGCCGACTTTATACATGCGCTAATTCCTTGGTTAATTGGTTATGAATATCTTTTAGGAGCGAGTCTTCGATTTCTATTTTTCTGTCCAACCATATTTCGAGGGCAGCTATTCCTTGATAGATCATCATCCATAACCCATCTATTGTATGCGCACCCTGTTCATTAAAATTGCGAAGCAATGGGGTCTCCAGTGGGTTAAATACTGCGTCGAAGTATATCTTTTCCGTTACAGAGAGTCCCGCTATTTGTGCCAAATCAAACGGAACCTCGTCTTTGCCTACCATCCCCGCAGAAGTGGCATTGATAACAAGATCAGATACGTCAATATTCTCTCTGACCCTATCGTATCTGTGAAGCTCTATTCCTAGTGCATCGGCTCGATTTTTCAGATCTTCTGTTTTAGCATCATTCGCTTCGTTTCTGTAATGTACAAAAATTTTGCGTGCACCTAAGCGTTTTGCTACATATATGGCCGCTCGAGCAGCGCCACCAGTACCAAATATTGTTACTGTTTTTATTTCGCACCCCAGAGCGGCTACTGGCTTATGTATGCCAACCCAGTCGGTATTGTGTCCAGTAGTTGAGTGACCAAACTTGATAGTATTGACTGCGCCGAGCTCTTTAACAGTTTCATCAACGGTATCGAGCAATGGAATGACAGACAGTTTATGAGGCAGGGTGACATTCAGCCCGGCAAAATGAAGTTCCTGGAGGGCGTTAACCGTTTTAGCCAAGTCATCATCTGTTACGTTGATCTTTATGTGCTTATACGACTGACCTGGCACCGCAATTTTTACCAACTCTTCATACATGATATGCGAGACGCTATGTTCGGTTGGATTGCCTATAAGTGCTGTATATTTCATTATATATTGTTTTATCTATATTTATATTTTACAATAACCCCTAATTGGAGTAAAGCATGCAAGTATTAATTGTCGGCTATGGGAAGATAGGTAGAATCAAGGCATCCTTATGGTTGGCAATGGGTGCGAAGGTTCACGTATACGAGCAGAACGATACACTCTACTCTAAAATTCTTGAAGATGGCTATGGTCTGTCCGGCAACCTCGACAGCTTGCTGACGGTAGGTTGCCGTTCGGTCATTAGTCTGATGCCCGAGTTTACTCGGCGCACAGATTAATGTGCGCTTGCCCGGCCCCCGGAGCCAAGATCATATATTTTACAGATTATCCAGTAATAAGCATTGACGCTACCGAATGATCTGTTTATTAATTCGTCACCCTTATGCAACAGGGCACCGTAATCTATCGATAGGTTTAGACAGGCGGTGACTGTAGCAGTCTCTTAAATCCCCGTTGCTATTAAATATAGTAACCAATAAAAAAACTGCTATGATGAGAGCATGAATGGAGTCAGTAAAATAAGCCAACAATCATTGCGCAAATTAAACATAATTGCTGGGATTTTTCACTCAGTCCTTGCGCTGGCCGTCTTTTCTTTTTCTAACTCATTTTCATTACCGGTTACCGCGACATATTTGGCTGGTCCTCCAGGATCAATTTTCACAGAACCGGTAATATTGTTTAGCGTACGCATCGGGTATGCTGTTGCTCTGTTCTTGGCGTTATCCGCTTTATTCCACTTTATTGTCGCCTCCAAGACTTACTTCGAACGGTATATTACAGGCTTGAGCAACAGGATCAATGTTTTTCGATGGGTAGAATATTCCGTCAGTTCTACGCTCATGATTTTACTAATTGCGCAGATTACAGGTATTAGCGATTACGGTGCATTGTTGGCGATTGCAGGGGTGAATGCCTCAATGATATTTTTCGGTTGGCTACAGGAAAAATATGAAAACCCAGGTTCAGGAGGGTGGTTACCGTTTGTCTTTGGATGCATAGCAGGGGTCGTTCCATGGTTGATCATTCTTATCGCTGTGATTTCACCAGGGTCACCTTCTAATGCAACTCCGCCTGCCTTCGTCTACGGAATAATTATTTCTATTTTTCTGCTGTTCAATTCTTTTGCGATTGTACAATATAAACAATATAAAGCAAAAGGTAAGTGGAAAAATTACATTCGAGGAGAACGAGTTTACATTGCGCTTAGTTTTACCGCCAAGGCTGCACTTGCTATTCAAATTTTCGCGAATACTCTTATGCCAAGTTAGAAGTTTAAGTCCATGACCCGTAAGTTGAGCCAAAGATAGACCGTCCTAATGGACGGTTTTTCTTTGGCTTGGATGCCTGCCCCGACCGTGCAACCCTGACAGCTTTGCTGGTAGTAGGTTGCCGAGTTCGCTATTGCCCGGCTCTAGCAACGGCGCAATACCATATTTCCGGCCTCCCGAGCCGAGATAGGCAAGCTAAAGTAAGGCGAGCCTACTTTTTAGTTAATACAGGCGACTAGCGACACCAATTCCCATTCACCAGGTTGCCCAAGATACTTCATTTCGTAGTTATAGTCACCGTAATCACTTTCGTAGTTTGCACTACCTTTTGCGATATTGTCCTGAAATGAATTAAATGTTACGTCTGCTTGAGTGCCAGCTGGAACATCGATGATGCCGCTCAGTAGAGTGCCATCAAAATTCATAGTTGGACTGTAATATGGATCGCTTTCGGATTGATCCGACTTTGGTTCAGTCTCTTTGATCTCTTGTACGGCTGATTCGTTGTTTGGAAGACAGGCAACCTTGTCGCCCTGCGACTGACTTTTCGCCTGCTCTATAGTTGAGCCGGGTTTAATTATGTTACCCCCGGAATTAAGTGTTACCGTTAGTATTGTGCCTATTACTAATATTATGATCAAAGCACTAACTATTAGGATTGTTCGATTGCTAATATTCTTCGTATTCATAATCACCTCTTTGAATTGTTCTTTAATAATTTGTAAAAATGTTTCGGCGTATGTTCTTATTGCGAAGCTTCTCAAGTTTTCTTCAGCTTCTGCTCGTTCCAAACACATATCACCAAAAGTCTGTATCATTGGTTCGGCGAACCGTTCCTGAAACTTTGCGGGGTAGAGCCGGACAAGGTTGGCGTAAAAATTTTTATACTTGCCAATACTGTTATCTTCCATGGAGCGGTATAGTTATTTGTGTTGCTGTGCGTTTTTTTGTTAACGTGACTACTCGTTCGTAACGATCAATTTCTTCGTTAAGTGCTTTTTGACCGAGCCCTGTAATTTTGTAATAGATTCGTCGCTGATCGTCCATTTCTGGATCAACTTTTTTGTCGCCTTCATCAACTAGACCTGATTCCAGCATACGTTTAAGCGAACCATAGAGTGTACCTGGTCCCATTGATACTTTTCCCTCAGAGTCTTTCTCAACATGTTTCATGATGCCGTAACCATGCTTTTCGCCAGTGGATAGAGCCATGAGTATGTATAGTACCGCATGTGTCAGCGATGTATATGTTTTACTGTCAGACATTAACTTAATACTATATCCGCAACGGATATATGTCAATAGATTTTTAATTTGTTGCTTATGCTCGTACCTGACTTGACCACCCAATCCATTTTCTTGACTCTCAACAGATAACGCTCGGCATTTTTAGGACACTAATACTACAATGGTGGCATGGCATTTATCCGTAAGGTGAAGACTGGGAGTGGCGCAACAGCGGTCCAGGTCGCACACAAAGCTCATGGTCAGATTGTCCGGATTGAGCATATTGGCAGCGCTCACAATGACGCCGATCTCCAGACACTCCTCGCCCTGGCTAAGCAGCAGCTACTTGGCTCACAGCTATCCCTACTGCCAGATACTCCTACGCCACTACAAGTTCGCCTGAGGCAATCGGTCTCACAACTGTTATACGACAGCTTGGTAGGGTTATACGATCAACTGGGCTTTCATCAGCTCAAGGATGAAACTTTTGCTGCGTTATGTATTGCCCGACTCATAGAGCCAACTAGCAAACTGGACAGCCTACGGGTATTGGCTGATCTGGGCATTACCGGCTTCAGCAATACCAGTGTCCATCGTTGCCTGAAGCGGGTTATTGCCAACAACTACCGGGATCAGCTAGCTAAGCTCTGTTTTGCCCAGGCCTCCAAAGGCACTGGTATTACGCTGATGCTCTATGACGTAACCACCCTGTACTTTGAGGTCCAGAAAGAAGACGACTACCGCATACCAGGTATGAGCAAAGAACGACGGTTAGAGCCGCAGATCCTAGTGGGGCTGTTTGTCGATCAGCACGGTTTCCCGTTAGAGCTACACAGCTTTGAAGGCAACAAGGCTGAGACCAAGACCATCCTGCCCGTTGTAGAGGCTTTCAAGCAACGTCATGGTCTGGTTGGCATTACGGTGGTGGCTGATGCTGGCATGCTCAGTGCCGACAATCTGGCAGCTTTAGCTACTGCTGGCTATACCTACATTGTTGGTAGCAGAATGCATAAGATCCCCTACGACATAGCTGAGTACCAGAAAACCAAGGAGCTGAGTGACCAGCAGATCATTATCGCCAAGACAGCCGTAGCTGGCCAACGTATTATCTACCAATACCGGGCAAAACGGGCGGCGCTTGACCTACGCAATATTGCCAAGCAGGTTGAGAAAGCCGAGAAGATCATCAAAGGCTCAGCTGTAGCCAAGAAAGCTAAGTTTCTATCCGTAACCACGAAAAAGAAGCAACTCAACCAAGCTCTCGTTGACAAGGCCAAAGCGCTCGCTGGCATCAAGGGCTATGTAACCAATCTGCCAACTTCTGAAGCCAGCAATGTAAGGGTCATTACTTACTACCACCAGCTCTGGCATGTTGAGCAATCTTTTCGGATGAGCAAGTCAGACCTGAAGGCCAGACCAATCTTCCACAGACAGCAAGATGCCATTGAAGCCCACTTGACGCTCGTCATGGCAGCCTTGGCTATTGGCCGAACGATTGAACGGAAAACCGGTATGAGCATTAAGAAGTTGGTTAAACTTCTGCGACCAATCCGAAAAGGCACAATAACGATTAACGGGCTGGTCTATCCGGCCGAACCAGAGATACCGGAGGAAGTGTCAGTCATTCTCAAGAGGTTGCGGGTAGTGCACTAATTTGGTCAAGTCAGGCGTAGAAACCATTGATAAGCCCACATAAGATCACTTGCTAAACTGGTTCACGCG
>CAYGIR010000055.1:0-5447 GCA_964349985.1 uncultured Candidatus Saccharibacteria bacterium | reverse complement strand
AGCCGATAGAATTCGATCTGGGGATGGAGGAGTTTTGCGTAAGTCGAGTATACTTAAAGGCTGATTATGAAAACTGAGTTTACGGCGGAATTTTTTATTGGTAATCGGGCAAAATTACGCGCGTTGTTTACAGGGACCGCGCCAATTGTTATTACTGCAAATGGCCTGCTCCAACGTGCTACTAGCGAAACATTTCCTTTTAAGCAAGACGGCAGTTTTTGGTACCTGACGGGGATTGATGAGCCAAATATACTTTTGGTTATGGATAGGTCCAAAGAGTATTTGATTGTTCCGGAACTATCGGATTATCAAGAAAAGTTTGACGGTGAGTTAAATGGTGCCGAGATGGCGGCACGATCTGGGGTGGACGAAGTGCTAACGGGCAAAGAGGGATGGAAACAACTGGCGACACGACTCAAAAAGGTTAAGCACATTGCCACAATTGCGGCCGGTCCAGCGTTTGTGGACACGTATGGAATGTACACAAATCCGGCTAGGGCACAATTGATCCGGCGTCTTAAAAAATATAATGCCAATCTCGAATTGCTTGATCTTAGCCAGCATCTTCAGAGGTTACGAATGGTTAAGCAGCCGCAAGAAATTCGCGCTATCACGGTGGCTATAGCAGCAACAATTCATGGGCTTAAATATGCAGAAAAGAAATTTCAAAAAGGGGTATATAAGTTTGAGCGTGAGATTGAACACGATTTGAGCAAGCAATTTTGGCGGCAAGGTGCCATCGGACATAGTTTTTCTCCAATTATTGCTAGCGGTAGCAAGAGTCTGATCATGCATCCCGTCGGAAATGACGGACCTATCAATGGCGGTGAACAATTATTGGTAGATGTAGGGGCGGAGTTCGATCATTATGCTGCTGATATTTCCAGAACATGGATGCCACAGCCATCAAAACGTTTCATAACCGTCTATGAAGCCGTTCGTGAGGTGGCAGACTATGCTATGAGTATCTTGCGACCTGGCGTGGTATTGCGAGAGTATGAACGCAAAATAGAAACAATGATGGGTGAAAAATTGCGAGAATTGGGATTGATAAAAACAATTGAACACGATGCGGTGAGGCAATATTTCCCTCATTCTACTTCACATTTTTTGGGAATTGACGTACATGACGTCGGTGATTACGAACATCCCCTGGATATAAATGCTATTTTGACCGTCGAGCCAGGGATATATATACCTCAGGAGGGTATTGGTATTCGGATTGAAGATGATGTTTTGATTACTGCCGAGGGTTGCGAAAACCTTAGTGCGTCTCTGTCTCGTTGAATTAATTTACTGGACTTACGCCAAATCGCCCGTTCCCAGGCTAAATCAGCTCGAGTTGGGAGTGGTTTGACTGAAGGAGAGGTAGCCATAGCTACATCGAGAGAAGACAGACCGCTACCAGCCGAGATGAATTGGTCTGGGGATGGGGGAGCTTTGCGTAAGACCAGTTTAACCGTGGGTGGAGAGTTGGTGTGGGACAGTTTGGTGATGGTTAGGCGGTCTTCTGGTACAATAGTGAGTAATGAAACGTGGACCACTTGGGCGCATTGTATTACGTTGGTTTGTTTGTTCTTTGGGGCTATGGATTGCCGGTGGGATATTAGGACAACGGATTAGTTACGATAGGAGCCTCGGCGTTATTTTGATAGCAGGTTTGATGCTGGCTATAGTCAATGCTGTTATCAAGCCTATTGTTGTAATCATGTCCTTACCTGCCATATTATTTAGTCTGGGGTTGTTTATGATTGTGATAAATGGGTTAATGGTCTTGTTGGTTAGTAAGCTTTATACTGATCTATACGTAACTAATTTTGGAGTAGCAATGCTTGCGGGTATGGTCATTGGCTTGGTAAACTATCTAGTATCAACTATTCTGGAGGAAGGATAAAGCAATGTTTAATGTTCAAGTAACACTACAGAATGTATGTACCAGGGGTGTACGATGAGTATTTATAATTATGTAACTATAGGTTCAATGGTATTAGTGACAATACTTATTCTTCTCCAGACTCGAGGTGCTAGTTTGGGAGCTGGTATGGGTGGTGGCGGAGAAGTTAATACGGTGAGGCGTGGTTCTGATCGGACCCTCCATCAAATAACCATAGTGCTGGTTATCATATTTGCCGCCTCGCTGTTGCTTGGTTTAGTTTAGGTAGTCTTATGATTAATCGTACCACTCGATTACGTTGGCGACGTAAGTTTAGGAGCAGGCGACAACAAGTCGAAGATATTAGCGTTCACGCCGAAGTCCAATTAGAAAAGCATTTTTTTAAGCGGTTAACCCGCTTATTCGTGGTGCGTCGTTTTGTGAGTGGTTGGATTTTGCTTCTCATATTACTCGCTGGGATCGTTAGTATTCAGTTGCAGTCGTTAGGTGGTTATTACCAAGAATTACGACCAGTCCCCGGAGGTACATACACGGAAGGTATGATAGGCACTTTTACTAACGCTAGCCCACTTTATGCTACTGGGTTGGTTGATACGACTGTTTCCAGGTTAATTTTTTCTGGATTGCTCAAATACGATGCTAGCAATAGATTGGTTGGGGATTTGGCGGAGTCTTGGCAAGTTACAGAAGCAGGTAAGCTATATACCGTAAAATTACGGCAAAATTTGAAATGGCATGACAACACAGCACTAACGGCGGATGACGTGGTATTTACTTTTCAGACCATCAAGAATCCTGATGCGAAATCACCATTGTTTAGAGCGTGGCAAGAAGTGAGTGTTAAGGCCGTAGATACTAGTACGGTTACTTTTACACTTCCTAATACCCTCGCGCCATTTCTATATGGTTTAACAACTGGCATTGTTCCTAAGCACAAACTGGATTCTATACCACCCGCGCAATTGCGATCGGCGTCATTTAATACTGCTAGTCCAATTGGTGCTGGCCCATTCAGCTGGGAAGCCATCGAGACAATTGGCGATGGTGGTGAAACTAATCAGCAAAATATTGGGTTAAAGGCTTTCGATAATTATCATAATGGCAAGCCCAAGTTACAACGGTTTGTAATTAAAACGTTTTCTGGTCAGGAACGATTGGTTTCCAGTTTTCAAAGCCGTTCACTGAATGGCTTGGTGGGTATGGATAGAACACCAGATGTGCTGTTAGGAGAGGATGACATTGGCGAACGTAGCATACCATTGACTGCGGAAACGTTGGTTTTTTTGCGTACTGACAGTCCTATTTTGAAGGATGTAAAGGTCAGACAAGCATTGATCCAGTCCGTTGATGTACCTTCTATAATCAAAGGTCTGAGTTATCCAGCTATAGTATCAGATGAGCCATTATTGCACGGTCAGCTTGGATATAATTATGACTTGCGCCAGCTCCCAACTAACA
Source organism: uncultured Candidatus Saccharibacteria bacterium (assembly GCA_964349985.1). Taxonomy (GTDB): domain Bacteria; phylum Patescibacteriota; class Saccharimonadia; order Saccharimonadales; family CAYGIR01; genus CAYGIR01. The sequence continues at coordinate 2,095 of CAYGIR010000055.1, read as the reverse complement.
TCGCACAGGCAAATAAATTGCTTGATGAGGCGGGCTGGAAACGACAAGCTAACGATCAAACGCGAACTAACGATAAGCACAAGCTAAGTCTTAAGTTGTTTGCCAGCAATAATCCGGACTATGCATACATTACTCAACGGATACAAAAAGCATGGCAGGCTTTGGGAGTGCAGGTTCAAGTTACTTTGCCGAATGATGATGAGCTCCAGCCAGTTGTAACCGGCAGGGAGTATGACGCGCTTATTTATGGAGTTTCTATTGGAACTGACCCAGACGTTTTTGCGTACTGGCACAGCTCCCAGGCACACCCTAACGCTCCTTCACGACTCAATCTTTCAAATTATAAATCTGCCACTGCTGACAGAGCTCTAGAGGGTGGGCGAACACGACTTGAGCCGGATTTGAGAACAGCGAAATACATACCTTTTTTGCAAAGCTGGCGTAATGATGTTCCGGCGATTGCCTTGTATCAGCCACGGTTTTTGTATATCACCAGGGGGCAACTTTTTGGTTTTGAACCAAAGGTGATAAACTCGGCGGCCGATCGTTTCAATAACGTTGAAAATTGGATGATCCGCCAAGACCAAACTCTACGCTAATCAAATATGATACGTGTACGACTTGAGTATTCTGTAGAAAGTCAGTAAGATAACTGAGTTCAATATAAATGGGCGGATGTGGTGGAATGGTAGACACGCTTGTCTGAGGGGCAAGTGCCGCAAGGCTTGGAGGTTCAAGTCCTCTCATCCGCACCAGACGACATTTCAATAGCCTTTACGAGGCTGGCAAAGGGTTCTTTCCAGATTGGGAAGACCTTTTTTTTGTTGTCTTAGTTGCATAAGAGTATGCGAAATGGTATAATAAGTACGAGTTTTACGAATAGTAGGAGAACTATGAACCGAATAGATTACGATACGCGTCAAGGTATTCAAGAACATCTTGGATCATTGGAAGATTTACATGTAATGCTTGATGCTCGACGAGCTGACGAAAGTGGTGGTAGCTTAGAGCGCTGGACTTTACTTGGAAGATTCTCTTTGTCAGAGTATGGCAACGTAGGACGCTACCGTGCAGATGGGTTCAGAAGTTATGTTCCTGCCGAAGCTAATCCTCTTATTCACGATGTAGTACCCGAGGATGATGTGTATAGCCTAGTTGCGAGTGCTCTACATAAGCCAAGAGATGAAGTTTCCCTAACGACTAATAGTTTAGGTAATCCAAACATCCCCTCGAGTCATGTACGTTGCACAGAATGCCACACGGGATGGACGGTTCGCACCGCTCACGATGCTGAAGGCATTTTTGATCGAGTAAACATGGACTTGCGTGGCTTTGAGGGCAAAACCGCCAATGAGGTCAACGAGGCACTAGGTGCAAAGAAAGACCGTGAGGGCGAGAGATGGCTTCTGCCTGCCGAGTGGTTTGTGAAGACCCCTGGAGTAGTGGATGAAGAAGGTAGAGACTGGCGACGAGTGCGTGAGGATTATGTCATCCAAGCAGGTGATGAAGCTAAAGTAAATCGACAGCGCTTCGTACACCCTACTTGTCAGCAAGAACGAGTAGACCGCGAAGCACGAGAAGATTTTGAGGCGATGATTGAAGAAGCTGGCTTCGAAGAGTATGAAATAGAAGCAGTTGCAAACCAGTACGGCAGTGGCGACTATCGTGGCTCATGGTTCCGCGTAAACACTAGTTCTGGTAAACCACTGCTCGTAGGTTGGAGAAAGCGCGTTATTGATATTCAGTGGTCGCCAGAGGACTTCCGTGGCGACATCACTAATGGTGATGAAGTAACAAAGTCTGCTCACAACGCACATGCTTGGACCCGTGGAGATGCAGTTCGTTACCTAGGCAATCTCAAGAATGGCCTCGGTGCTCCTACGAGCGTAAGACGCTAGAATACTTCCCCCCACATAGGTTCAAACGACGTCTAGCGAGAGTAATAACACGCTCTTATCAGAGGTGGTACTGTGGCACAAATCTTGATAGAGAAGCATTTCTAAGCTGTAAAACCCAGTCTATATCTGGACTACTTAGTAGCCAATCAGATATACTCTCTAAAGGTTCAAGACATCTGTCTTCAGGTGCACCAGAT
>CAYGIR010000054.1:0-5457 GCA_964349985.1 uncultured Candidatus Saccharibacteria bacterium | reverse complement strand
GTTATGGCTGGAGCTGACTTGATTTGGAGCTACGACAAAAAATTCAGACGTAGTCAGACCGGCATCAAGGACTTGCTGTTTTGCCATGGGTTTATTTCGTGCCAGCTCATGCGCAGTCTGGCTTGAACCGGTATAGGCAATGTCATGGTCGTCCAGATAGCTGGTTATCCAAATTTTGTTTGGATCTTCCGGTCCTAAATTGGGATCGGTTGGCACAAATTCCATGCCTAAAAAAACCAGATCAGGCTTTAGTGCCACTAAAGCTTCCAAATCCGACAAATTATTGATCATAGTAATACCAACCCGCACATAATACTCTGCCAAAACTTTTAAAGCACCATTGCTTGACGCGGTACCCATAGAATTAAGATTGGATATTGTGGAGCGAACGATCTCAATATGCTTGTTAATTTTTTTCATGTAACAACACCTATACAGTGTCCAGTTTAAAAACACGACACTTAGTTTAGTTTAGAAATGAGTTCCTGGGACGAGTTGCGAGCTTAAACTACTTTTTGAAACAAGCCTGAATGTTTATTCTATAGCGACTTATGTATTAACCACTTACTCTTGTTAAGCATAACACGATTCATGCTTGTTTCATAATAGATTATGGACAATTGCAAATTTTTACTGATTCAACACTCGTCTGTTGGCATGTGTAAATTGGGCTAAAACGGATTGGTGATGGTTAGTGTACCGAACTTTTGACCAGACTGTAAGTCTTCGCTGTACAGAGTTGTACAGTTTAAGTCTATGGCCGCCTGAATGATCAGGGCATCGTAAAAACTTAGACTATGTTTTGCCTGTCGCTCCACTGCTCTGTCTATGAAATCAACGCTTGCAGTATGCTGGACTAACGGTCCTAAGACATCATTAAGCACTTGTCGCAAACCAGCCTGATCAAAATGTTTGATTTTATTTATCACCACGTTGCAAAATTCCTGGACTACTTGCAAGCTAATGACGGCTTGGCTCTGAATGATTAAATTGTCTACTAAATCCCTGGCGATAATTTGTTTACGTGAGTCACGCTCATCATAAACATACACGAGCACATTGGTATCTATGAAGGCACGCGAGCTCATTAGCGTTGGTTCATCTCTTCACGAGTATATTTACGGTCACTTTTGAATGAAAATTTTTCTACGCTTTCTTTGAAGACCTTGAGTCGTTTTTGGCGTGCTTTGGCTTCTTTTTTGGCGATTGAAGTATCCAACCATTCCCGAAACAGATCATTGACAGTTTTGTTTTCACTGCGCGCTAACCGACGCAACGAATCAATTTTTTCATCTTGAGCAGATAGTGTAATATTTTTCATAATTCTAGTGTACACTAATCGTGCGCACTGTCAATTATCTGGGACTAAAACGGACTGGTGATGGTTAGTTTGCTGAACTTTTGACCAGACTGGAGGTCTTCGCTGTACAGGGTTGTGCAATTTAGGTCTATGGCCGCTTGAATGATATGCGCATCATAGAAACTAAGACTGTTTAGTTGGTATAAATCAAGTGCTCGTTCGTAAAAATCAAAGCTAGGAATATGCCGACACAGCGGTTTTAATAAATCTTGTATCACAAGTTTCAGCTCATTGGCGGGTATCGACGTATCAAATTTGGTTAGAGCTACGTTCATAAACTCTTGTACGACCTGTGAGCTAATAACCGCCTGTTCTGAACGAATTAGCTTTTCGATAAGTTGCTGGGCTTGTTTTTGCTTGGTTGGAGCTGTCCTATCAAATTGGTATACCAAAACATTGGTATCGAGAAAAATTTTGTCATTTACAGTCATAATTATCGCTCGTTCATTTCGGAGCGAGTGAATTTGCGCCCAGCGTTGACGCGCTGGAGACGTTTCATAAGTTTTTTGTACTGCACCGCTCGCTCAACACCAGTGATGGTCTGCGTTTCTAACCAAGAGCGAAACTCATTATTAAGAGTACTGCCTTTGGCCAAAGCATTCTTGCGAGCTTGGTCAATAAGTTCGTTAGGAGCTGATAGTGTTATATTTTTCATAGTGTACACCGTCAAGGATTTTGCTCTAGTCTGAGCCTTTTCATCAGCCAGTCACGAGGGAGGATGCTTAGGAACCAGCCGGCGCGTGGGCCGGCGGATTTCCCGATTAGCAGTTGGTATAGACTGACGAATAAATCTTTGGGCTCCAGATCAGATGAATCTTTGAGATCATAAACTGCTTTGTGAAACCATTCACCATCGGCATCTGCTGGTGCGGCACTGATTTTGTCTGCCAGCGAATGGAAAAATGCAATTTGATCGGAAGTATAATCTGCTATATTTATCTGCTCTGATAATTCAAATTTGACATCTTCTGGCGCCCAACGCTTAATCCACTCATCAATAAATTTCAGTTCCGCGATAATTGTTGATCGTTGGGTATCGACAGCCGTATTATGTTCGGTACGAGCTATAATCTCGAGTGTTTTAATGGGATCTTTGAGCGCGGCCTGGTAACTCGCGACTAGATGAGAAAAAGGAACACTGCTAACTATTGATTCGACACCTGCCATACATAGCCTTATCAATTGGTTATCCTCTGTCGATTTGTCAGCTTTTGCTAATAGTTCGGCAAATTCGTCTATTAGCTTGACTACGCCATCTGATTCGCTAAAAAATAACTGTTTCCCTGGAGTGTAGCGTAGCGTAAAAAATCTGATTACCTCTGCGGGCAATACCTGTGATAATTCTGATATAGAAATACTATTCCCTGCACTTTTACTCATTTTTTTGGTTTCGCCGACACGATTGATAAAGTGGTATGGTACAGGCAGTGGCGGTTCAGCCTGAAAAATATCTCTACAAATTTGTGCGCCCGTATCGTACGATCCCCCTTTTGTAGCGTGATCACGGCCAAACGGTTCCGCATGAACCCCCAATAACCACCAACGAGCCGGCCAATCCAGCCGCCAATCCAGCTTAACCTCGCCATGAGCGTAACTACTTGACTGCTCGGTACCGTCTTTGTCTACATAGATAATAGTTTTTGCGGTTGTATCTATGCTTACAAGCTCTCGTTTTTTTAGATATCCATCCTCTATAACTTGTATGGGTGACCAAGCATCGTCCAATTGTCGCCCTGAGATATCCTCCAAAATCTGCCGTACTTGTGTAATATCTGCTAATATTTTTTCTATAGCTAGCACCATAAATCCGCTACGATATTGTTCACTGAAACGCAGTACCTGCATATCTAGATGAATTTTTTTGGCGGCATCCAAGAAATCATTTAAATAAAAATCAGCGTAGCTTTTATCTGTGCCGTCTGGCGATGGCACATCGCAAAGAGGACGACCCAAATATTGATTGAACGATTCAGGCACCTGAGCAGGAATTTTTCTAAAAACATCCAAATCATCAGCGGCATGGATATGCCTGCTAGAGCGACCACGATGCCTCAGCTCCAACATCACAGCGTCCGCAGTCAATACTTCCCGTAATGTACCCACGTGATAAGTCCCAGATGGTGACACGCCAGACGATACGATTATTTCACCCTCTGGATGAAGCTCTATTAACTCATCTACGATTTTGTTCAACCAATTCATATATGAAAGTATACTGGATTTGCGCGAAACTCGTATCTCTTAGGATATAGCTGTAATTTTGTATTTGATGGTGTCTGAGGGAGTAACAATTTCTATTTCGTCACCCAGTTTTTTGCCAATCAATGCTTTTCCAATAGGAGATTCATCTGATATTTTGCCATTCAATGGATCAGCTTCTACGGTCCCAACTACCTGAAACTGCTTGGAGTCATTATTTTTTACAGTAACGGTGCTACCAATGTGTACTTTGCTATCTCCTTTTGGTCTGGTGATTAACTGAGCGTTTTGCAAAATATTTTCAATCTCAGTGATGCGGGCTTCAAGTTTTTCTTGCTCTTGTCGAGCAGATTGATATTCGGCGTTTTCTGCCAAATCACCAAATTCCCGAGCTGTTTTGATTGCATCTGCCGTCGGTCCTCGTTCAGCAATAAGTAAATCATGTTCTTTTGCTAATTCTGCAATACCATCTTTGGTTAATAAAAACGATTTTTTCATAATTGATTAACAGGCTCCCTATTCCATATAGTCTTATAACACCGTATTTTATGTAAGCCGATTATAGCAGTCTATTGTTCAGATCGCTAGTTTTTTTATCAAATCGGTTTGAGTAACAAATTCTACAGCTGTTGATGTCCGGCGTTTCAGCTCAAAAGTACCAGTCTGTAGAGTCTTGTCGCTAATCACTAAACGATAAGGTATGCCAAGTAGATCCGCATCGGCGAATTTCTCCCCTGGACGCATGTTTCTATCATCATACAATACCGTAACACCCGTGGCTTCCAACTGTTCATATATACTATCGGCACGTTCAACTACTTCCGGCGCATCTCCCAAACGAACCAAATAAACCTTTGCTGGAGCTATGAGCTCGGGCCAGATCAATCCTTTCTCATCTGCGAAATGCTCCGCCAGTAAGCCCACTAACCGACTAACACCAATACCATAGCAACCCATTATTATTGACTGTTGTTGACCTTTTGCATCAGTATAATAAACATCCAGCGCATCGGTATACTTACTTTCGAGCGGAAAAATATTGCCCACTTCTACACCCCGTTTTTCTACCAAATCGGATTTGTTAAGACCTAGTTTGGTCAGGTTCTCATCTGTGTAGACTTCGAGGTTAATCGCAACGTGTTTTTGCTCATCAACATAAATAGTATCTTCTCCGATGGAGCTAATTGTTTGGAATTCATCGCTAAATTTATCTGTGAAAATCCCGCCATCCGCATAAGTTCGATAAGTGATATCACCAATGCCCAAACGCTGATACACACGCTCATACGCCTTGGCGGCTTTTTCATATAGTTCAGCGTGTTCATCCTGGGTACGAGCTAACGAATACATATCTTTCATGACAAATTCACGCCCGCGCAATAACCCGCTCTTTGCCCTAAGCTCATTACGAAACTTACTTTGGATCTGATAGACAAACAGTGGTAAGTCTTTATAGGATGTTACGTAATCCTTCAACGCGTCCACAATTGGCTCCTCGTGCGTTAACCCCACCCCTAATTCCGTACCGTTAACTAGCTTGGTCTTGAACCAATTATCTACTTTCTTATCATCCCACCGATCAGTTTTTTCCCATATGTCTTTGGGCTGTAATACGGTCATTTGAACTTCCTGCCCACCTATAGCATTCATTTCTTCACGTACAATCTGAGCTATATTGTCTAGCACTCGCTTCCCGAGGGGGAGATAGGCATATACACCAGCCATTTCTTTGTGAATAAATCCCGCCCTGATCAATAACTGAGCGTTTTTAGCTTCTTCATCGGCTGGAGCGTCCTTGCGAGTTTTAGTAAACAGTTGTGATAATCTCATAGGTTAATTCTATCACGCATTTCGCACTTAGCCATTGATGCCAGAGTGCACCTGAGCGAGCGAGAGCT
>CAYGIR010000053.1:0-6015 GCA_964349985.1 uncultured Candidatus Saccharibacteria bacterium | reverse complement strand
CAAGAATTCAATATTAGTTCACCGGCCCAGTTGGCGGATGTATTATTCAATAAACTACGGTTACCGGCAGAGAATATCAAAAAAGGAAAAACTGGCTATTCCACGGCCGCCAGCGAATTAGTAAAACTGAGGGAGGCTCACCCAATCGTAGATTTTATTAGCCAGTACCGTGAGGTTACTAAACTCAAAAATACCTACGTTGACACTTTGCCCAAGATGGTCGATGAACACTCAAGGGTTCATACAACATTTGCATTGACCGTGGCCCAGACAGGGCGTTTAAGTTCTAATGATCCTAATCTCCAGAATATTCCGGTCAAAACGGACCTGGGCAGACAGATTCGAACCGCTTTTGTAGCCGGTGCTGGCAAAACATTCGTTAGCGCCGATTACTCCCAGTTTGAACTTAGAATTGCTGCTTATCTTTGTCAAGATGATGCTTTGATGGATATGTTTAATCGTGATGTAGATGTTCACACTGCAACGGCAGCGCTTATTTATGGGCGCGAGGAACAGGACGTAACCAAAAGCATGCGTCGAGATGCCAAGGTAGTCAATTTTGGAGTCATGTATGGTCTTAGTACGCATGGGTTAGTTCAGGCAACTGGTATGACCTACGATCAGGCTAAGCATTTTATAGATAAATATTTTGAGGTTCGTCCGAAACTTTCGGGCTATATCGAATCCATCAAAGAGCAGGCGCGTACGGATGGGTATGTAGAAACACTTCTTGGTCGTCGTCGTCCGACGCCAGATGTACATTCTTCTAATTTTGCCGTACGTGAATCGGCATATAGGGCCGCCATTAATATGCCATTCCAGGGTAGTGCTGCTGATATTATGAAATTAGCCATGGTCCATGTTCAGCAAAAGCTTGATGTTTTTGGGGGGAAAGGAGAAAGTGTATCTAAACCTATTTCCACTAGTGAAGCATGCATCCTCTTGCAGATACATGACAGCTTGATTGTAGAATGCTTAGAAGAAGACGCGCAAGATGTCGCGAAACTCCTGAAGGAAACCATGGAAAATGCCTACAAATTGCCAGTAAAATTGACGGTTGATACGGCCATAGGCAAAAACTGGGGAGAGTTATGACAGATTATTTTTACCTGTATAGTACATATTTACAAAAACGTACTATACAGGTAAAATGTTAGGGTGAAAGTATATTTATCCAATTCGGACTATCTGGCTTATTTTGGTTCTTTCCTGAGCCACGTGGATATGGCTGATCCCAAAAGACTGGATATAACAACACACAACACCTGGATAAGCGTACATCCGGCCATACTGACTTTTGTCGCGGCTTTGGGCATGACTGTAAAAAAACAAAACATTACTATTGATACGGTTAGTGCCCGATCTGGGCATTATCTGGAGCGCATGGGTCTTTTCCAGTTACTTGATTTGCCCTCTCAGTTTAATATTGCCGAACACGAGGCGTCAGGTCGTTTCATACCCCTTACCATCATCAAAACCGCCGAAGAACAAACCAAATTTATTACTGATATGGTGCCGCTACTACACCTCAGCCCTAAACATGCTGATGCCATAAAATATACAGTCGGTGAACTAGTGCGAAATGTCTTGGAACATTCAGGCTCAAAATATGGGGCAGTAGTAGCCGCCCAGTATTATCAGTCAAGCAATATGATTCGACTAGGCATTTGCGATACTGGTATTGGCATCCAAAAAGCGATTAATCAATCATGGGATGTAAAAACTGACCTAGATGCCTTAAAACTTGCGCTTGTACCAGGGGTAACCGGTACCACTCGGCGTGAGGGTGGGACAGAAGCTAATGCTGGAGCCGGACTATTTTTTATTAAATCTATGGCTACAATGAATCGCGATTATTTTGCGATCTATAGCGGGAGTGGCGTTTATCGATTATTAAAACGACGCCCTACAAAAAAACTGCCAGTGCTACATGCCGACCCAGAAAAAGACAAGCATGTCGAAACCAACCAGGCTTCTAATTTTACAGGAACGCTTGTAGCTGTGGATATATCATTGGAAAAAACACAAGAATTCGCCACACTGCTAGGTGTAATTAGAGGCACCTACACCCAAGCTGTCAAAGAACGACGCAAAGCCCGTTACAAGCGACCTAAATTTACATAAGGAATAGGTATGAATATTTTAATTAGTAAAAAAGCTGGAACTTTTGCAGAAAACAAGGATATTGCACGTGATATTCGCATACATGAAATATCTCCAATGCTGGAAACGGGCAAGCAAGTTACGTTGGATTTTGCTGGTGTCACTGGCGCCACTCAGTCGTTCGTGCACGCTCTTATCAGCGAGCCAATCAGGCAATATGGAGATAACGTTTTTGACAAGCTCTATTTTAAAAATTGTAATCAAACCGTACAAGAAATTATTAATATTGTAGCTGACTATATGGAGGAAACTTAAAGAGCATGGAAACCACCCATAAACTCTCCATTAAGCTAATAGTCGACACTCCAACTGGAAACAATTGGGGAGAGTTATGACAAACGGAGTAATAATTGTTTCTAACAGATTGCCTGTTAGCGTCACAAAGGTTCATGGTGAACTAATATTTGCGCCAAGTTCCGGTGGCTTGGCGACGGGCCTTGCTTCTTACGCGGCAGATAAAAATAATATGTGGGTCGGTTGGCCAGGTATTGTATCCGAAGAATTGTCAGAAGCTGATAAAGACACAATTGTGTTGGCTCTCAGAAAGCACAATTGCTATCCGGTATTTTTAACTAAAAACCAAGTAGATGGGTATTACAATGGTTATAGTAACAGCGTTCTGTGGCCACTTTTCCATAATTTGCCAACCAAAATTAACACTCATGATCATACCTGGCAAACGTATCGACAAGTTAATCAATTGTTTGCCGAAACAGTGATGGGGCTTAGTTTGCCTACAAGCACTATTTGGGTTCATGATTATCAGCTCTTGTTAGTGCCAAAAATGCTGAGAGCCGAACAATCCATCGTTCGTATAGGGTTTTTTCTTCATATACCTTTTCCAACCCCCAGTACCTTAAACAAGTTATCTCACGCCAAAAGTCTACTTAGCGGTATGCTTGGTTCTGACCTTATAGGGTTTCACACCGGAGATTATGTACAAAATTTCCTGGATGCTTGTCAAGAATTGCATTTAGGTTCACCACAAGAGGATAGGGTAGTACTGGATAAAAGAGTGGTGAATGTTACTAATTTTCCCCTTGGCATTGATTATGATAAATTTGCGGATGCTGGTAAGTCTAGAGTGGTTAAGCATCACCAACGAGCAATGCGACGCCAATACGGCAGAAGACGCAAAATAATTTTGACCGTTGACAGGCTAGATCCTACAAAGGGGTTGGTAGGTCGGCTGGAAGCATATCAGGAACTGTTGCGCGATAATAAACATCTGCATAAAAAAGTCGTGATGGTTATGCTTGCAATCCCCAGTAGAGCAGAAATAGATGCCTATAAAAAACTCAAATCAAAAGTTGAACAGTTGGTAATGGATATAAATCTAGACTATAGTAAACGTAATTGGCAACCTGTTCATTATATGTATAAATCCGTCCCATTCGAGGAGCTTGCTGCACTGTATCGTGTTGCGGACGTGGCTTTTATAGCGCCCATCAAAGACGGAATGAACTTAGTTGCTAAAGAGTACGTAGCCAGTAGACCAGATAAGCGAGGTGTTCTAATTTTGAGTGAAACAGCCGGTGCGGCGCAGGAACTTACTGATGCTCTTATGGTCAATCCAAGTCTTCCAGCTTCCCTCGTCGAGGGCTTGTCTAGTGCTCTGACCATGTCCCCCAAAGAGCTCAGAAATCGTTTAAAAGGTATGAAGCAACAACTAACAAGTAATACTGTTCATCATTGGAAGTTCAAATATATGAGCGCGCTTCGATCGTCTACTATAGGATCTGGATTACGAACAAAACACCTTGATAGTAAGATTAGCAACCAATTGCTGGAGGAATTCAAACAAGCAAAACACCCCACTATCTTGCTAGATTATGACGGTGTTTTGGCGGCATTTAATGATCAACCAAGTGCGGCCAAGCCTGATAAAATTCTCCTGAGATTGTTAGGAAAGCTAGCGGAGCGGGTGAGCGGAGGAGTGCTTATAATTAGTGGTCGGAATAAACTGGATCTGGGAAATTGGTTGGGATCTTTGCCGCTGACCTTGGCGGCCGAGCATGGTGCGTTACTCAAGCCGGCGGGTAGCAACACATGGCGTAAACTAATCAACGTGCCTACTAACTGGAAAAGTCTGATTATGCCGGTTCTACAAAAGTATGCCGATAAGACTCCGGGAGCTTTTGTTGAAGAAAAAGACTCTTCTTTGGTCTGGCATCATCGCCAAGCCTCGCCTTTTTACGCCCAAAAGAACATAACTATCCTGAGACGTACCCTTAAACCTTTGCTCAAAACCATGGGGCTTGAAGTGTATCGTGGAAATATGATTCTGGAGATCAAATCCCCAGAAGCCAATAAGGGCGTTGCGGCTAGTAATTGGGTTCAGAAAAAACACGATTTAATTATGGCAATCGGTGATGATTATACGGACGAAGATATGTTCGCATCTATGCCCGAACATGCTTATACTATCAAAGTTGGTCGTGGAAGGACCATCGCCAAGTTTCGTCTGAATTCTGTCGCCGAAGTTCAACAATTATTACAAAGATTAACTAAAAGTCATGAGTGATATAGAAAAATTTTTCGTTGGTATCAAGGCTGTAATCATCCAAAACAACAAAATCCTACTTGTGCGTACCAACGCCGGTGGAGGGCGGGGGGATCGCTGGGAAATGCCTGGTGGGCGCATAGAACAAAACCAAACAATTTCGCAGACCCTGAATAGAGAGTTGACAGAAGAATTACCTAATATTACCAATATCCAGATACACGAAATTCTGCATGCTGACAGGCTACCAGGTAAAATAATAGACGACGTTGGACTAGTGCTGGTTTATTATCGAGTTAGCGCGGATTTTCAGGGAGACCCACAACTAAGTGACGAACACATTGACTGGCAGTGGGCAGACCAAAAAACTGCCAGCAATCTTTCTGAGGCTAATCAACAACAGGCAATCAAGCAGGCATTTTTCAGATATGCTGAGCGGTAGTTTCTCGCGCAAAACTCTCGGCTTGTATAGTGGCTGCTCGCCCGAGTAGCTTCACAGTCTTAAATATCTTGTCTCTGGCTCGTTTCGCGTCATCGTTCAGTTGTGTTTCGGCTATTTTGTCAATTTTCCAATGATCGAGTGTGGGCGTGACGACTGAGCCAAGAAATATACTCGCGTTAAAGATCTCAGCTCGAGCAATGGCTTCTGAGTGTGCCTCAAAGTCGGGTATACCCGTACCAGGCATCTTAAATTCGCGTAGTTGTTTGTAGATAGCGATTATCATGGTTGAAGGATCGATCTCAAGACCGGCAACAACAGTATCTTTGTAAAAATTATAATGCAGTGTTTCATCACCAGCCACTTTGCCCATAACTTGCAACCCCCCACGTTCCTTGCCTAGTTTTGACCCCGTGTGAGCGTGGGCTATCTGCGTTGCTTTTTCCTGAAAACTAGTGTAGGCGAGCATATCAGCCAGAGTTTCTGGTTCCGGTACGATTCCGCCACCCATCTGTTTCATACGACCATCCTCAAGCATTCTCGGGTCAAGTGCCCTGGTGGCTATTGCCCAGTCTCGTATAACAATTGAGTGACGAGCTTCCTCGGCAGTCCAGCGTTTTGTCCATTCATTAAGCGGATGTCCGTCAGGAGCTTTGGCCAGGATGGTTGACGTGTAATAGGGTAAATTATCTTCCGTGAGGAGATTTACGAACAGGGCTCTACCCACCCCCTCGGACAGTGGATAGTCATCTGGAGTCCAGGGGTTATCGGGTGTAAAACTTTTAGCCTCATCCCAATCTACCAATTCGTGCGGATACCACGTGTGGGTATTCTCGAGATGTCGTTCCAAAAAACGGGCGATCGGCTGTTCTAATTCGTTGAGTAATAGTTCTGACATTTTACCTCCATT
>CAYGIR010000052.1:0-6277 GCA_964349985.1 uncultured Candidatus Saccharibacteria bacterium | reverse complement strand
TACAAAATCCCTATACTGGGTTTACGTGGAAAAGCCATAGACGCCAACATGTAATGCATAATCCTGAGTAGCATATGATCAACCATACTACTACTCTACTATTTCCGCGCCACCAAAGATATTGCTTATGGTTTTTAAATTTATCGTATCCTGTAGTTTTGATTCTAATGCCGTGCTGATAGCGGTTGGTTCGACAGCCGTATCAAGGATACACTCAATGCTAGTTCCAATTCCTGTCACCTGAAAGATAATCTCAGACAGGAGTTGTCGATTTTTAGGATCACTAAGCTTTTTTTGGTGAAATGGAAAAGCGAAGCTCAAGATTAGCTTATCGGATCCAAAAGTCGGCGTGGCCATGCGTGCAATCCCATACAAGGTATTGTGTTTTTTCTTAATGGCGGTCAGGACTTCGTTCCATGATTCGATATTTAATGCCCCATGTGCTTTCGACGATTGCTTTTTAGCTGGCAATGTTATCGAAGGTGTAGGCGATGTTGTGGCGACAGATTTTTTTGGGGGAATCGGATTGTTGAGTTGCGCGATTTGGGTTGTACTGGACTTACGCGAAACTCCCTCATCCCCAGACCGAATAACCTCGGCTGCAAACAGTTTTTCTTCTTTCGATGTACCTTCAGGTACCTCTCCCGATGTACCTTCAGGTACCGCTCCTTCAGACAAAACAGTTTTCGCTCGAGCTAATTCGGTCTTGGAACGAGCGATTTTGGGTAAGTCCAGTTTATTAGGGTCGGGTTGAATGATAGACGTATCAACGGTGTTTTTAAGGGCAACAGCATAGATAGCCAGCTCCAGGGCAAGGCTAGGGTCATTTGCAGCCGGAACTTGCGCGAGGCTACTTAGCAAATCCAGCGTATTTTGAGCCGACAGAGGCGTATTATCACCAATAATATCCTGTCGTAATCGTTGCGAAAGCTGATGGGCTATTTGGTGTGCCTGCACGCCGTGATCACGTAGATCAGCAAGGCTCTGTGCTACTTCAACGATACTCTGTTTGTCAATTGCTTTCAGTAATGCAAAAAGTAGTTCATCTGGAGCTTGCCCAATAGCGCGGCGCACTGCTTCTAGAGTGATAGTTTCATTGGAACTACGGACTTGGTCAAGTAAGCTAATGCTATCTCTGAAGCTTCCCTCTCCGTGTGCTGCTATCAGACCAAGCGCGTCAAGGTTGATGTCTATATTTTCGGCTTTGGCAATTTGACTTAGATGAGCTACGACTTTTTCAGGTGTGACGGGCTTGAACGTAAAGCGTTGGGTACGGCTCTGGATGGTCTCTGGGACTTTATGTGCTTCTGTCGTAGCCAGGATGAAGATAACATGCTCTGGGGGTTCTTCAAGTGTTTTTAGCAGAGCGTTAAATGCCTCTTTGGTCAGCATGTGAACTTCGTCAATTATATATACCTTGTATTTGGCGCTGGTGGGAGCTATATGCACTCGTTCGTTCAATTCTCTAATTTCATCAATTCTACGATTACTGGCGGCATCAATTTCAATAATATCAAGGTGTGTTGATTCATCTTCATAAGCTAGCCCATTAACTTCATGTGCCAGAATTCTGGCGATACTTGTTTTGCCTACCCCACGTGGACCGGTTAGCAAGTACGCATGACTCAGCATCCCTTGTTTCAGGGCGCGACTAAGAGTATCGGTGATATGTTCTTGTCCGATAATTTCAGATAACTTTTTAGGCCGGTGTTTCCGGTACAGCGCTCTCCCCATTGCTAAGTCAGTATACACTGGTCTTGCGCAAAACGCCCTCATCTCCAGATCGAATAACCTCGGCTACTCTTCGAGTCTGAGCCTGAGGGCTCACCTCAGAGTCGAAGACAAACAGTTTTTCTTGTTCCCGCCGGTCTGTCCGTCATTCTGACAGACAGACGGGCGGACAGGTTGATGTACCCCTCAGGTACCTCTCCTTCAGACAAAACAGTTTTCGCTCGAGCTGATTTGGTCTGGGAACGAACGATTTTGCGTCAGTTCAGTACAGCTAACTGATAACATTGTGATAAAGACAGCGACTTTTGCTACAAAATGTCTGTTGAAACCTGGATACAATCGATTAATCGGGATGACATGGGAGGATCGGTATTCTGCGCGATCATTTCATCAATTATTGGATTGTAGGATCTTCTTGCGTACTCTCCGCGCCAAGCCCCGACTCCGGCAAAGTATAGAGATGCAACTGTTAGAGCTACGCGCATGAAAGGATTATCAGTATCATTTGTAGCGACCGCTAAACCGATTGCGGATAATTTTTCTGCCATTGATTCCTTACCTGCCTGAGAAGACGGTAATTTCAGAATTTGGTTGCTTACTGCTTTGTACTCAGCGTTTCGACGGATGGCCCATACGGCTTTTACCCCTTCCTGACCTAAAACAGCAGCAGTGGCAATCTTTGCGCCTCGGGTGACGCGAGGTGCTTTCAGGATAGCTGCACCGAGTATCAGAACTGCTGACGTATCAGCATAGGTATCCCATGCTGCCCCATGTTCCGTTGTCCCCCACCCAGAGTTTGGCCATAAGATATCTATAATTCTGGCAAGCTTGCCTTCCATGTCGCTAAATCCCATCTGTGCAGCAACTCTAAATGCGCCATGTTCGCTATTTAGGAGCAACTGAGCTGCTTTCAGTGCTAGCAATGGGCGCGCAACAGTCATTACATCAGCAGGTGTAAACGGCTGATCGTTACTATGATCTATTGTCTGAAATTGCTCAACAGTTTTTACTCCACCAACGAAAGGTCTGAATATTCCCATATTGCAGATAGTATACAACACAAATCATCTGGATTAATTGTCAGCTATATTATAACGCGGCTTCTAGGGCGGCCCACTCGGCATTTGTATCGTCTTCTGGGATGTTGATGCTGACTTGATCACCCGGCTTTGCTTTGAAATAAGTTACACTAGCCAAAAGTACACGGTATTGCTTAGTATTCACATCCACAAAGTAATGTCCACCCTCAAGTTTGAGCATACCAACTACTTGCTTGCGGGGAACGGGACCGATTTGCTTGTATAAAAACGAACCATCATCAGCAATGGTAAGTTTAAGTATATCTCCCTGCACAAGTTTGGATTTACTGGCGTAATTAGCTGGAACGGGATAATTCTTACCATCAGAGCCAACCATAGTCTGACCATCAAACACGCCTTCGATAATTTTACCAAGTTGATCGTCCTGCATCGCGGCAGCGACCATTGGATCTTCACCAACTAGGCTCATCAACAACTCCTTGGCAGCTGCCAAGCTTGTTTCCGCCTCGGTGATCAAGGATTTTAGCCGTTTGATTTGTTTTTCTGGTACTTCTGCCATCTCTTTAGTCTCACACACTCGTAAGTGTTTATTTGTACACTTATAGCCCTACCGTATCACGCATACGACACCAAGTCAAAAAATGTTATAAAAAACTGTGGATAAATGTATGCTGGACCACACCCTTCAACACTACAATACTTCGGATTGTCCGTTTACTGAGGGCGGGGTACTGGATATGGGAGGTGGGGAAATCCCATCAGTTGCGATAGGCAGGGTGAAGCTAAATGTGGTACCCTTGCCCTCCTCAGACTTTTCCATGCCAATTGTCCCACCCATGTTTTCGATAATTAATCTTGAGATATAGAGCCCAAGTCCAGTTCCTCTTGTAGTATCACGTGTCAATAAACTCTCCCCAGCTTGCTGGAATTTATGGAATAAAAGTTTCTGATTAGCAATCGGTATTCCCTGTCCCGTATCTCTGATTGTAACTTTTACTGTGGACTTTGTTTGATCCGTAGTAACAAAGATGCCTCCGTGATTAGTAAATTTTATGCAATTTCCAATCAGGTTATACAAAATCTGTTTCACCCGATCCTTATCAGCCCAAACATTTGGTAATAATCTGCTCTCTGGCTTGTATTCAAATGTTAGACTCTTCTCTTTGATCATTTCGTGCAATTCGTTGCGAATACCGTTAATTGTCTCTCCTATTTGGAAGCTTTCAGGCTTAAACACTGCCTTACCCTGTTCAAGCTGCGACATACTCAGGAAATCATTGACGATGGCGATTAGGCGGACTGAAGATTCGTGTATGTCGTTTAGCATTGATTTGATGTCTGGATCCGTTATTTGGCTCTCGTACACGCTCATGATCAGGCTGGTGTTGCCACGTATAGCAGTTAGGGGTGTTCGTAACTCGTGCGAGGCAATAGAAAAGAATTCATCGCGTGAGCGTAACAGTACCTGTTCTTCAGTAACATCTTCTATCAGGATGACTCCGCCAATTGATTTTCTGGAAGATTTAGAAATAATTGGGCTAATGAGAATTCTTAGTGTTTTTGGTCCGATATTTACTTCTTTAATATCGATAATCTTTTGCTGCTCCAGGCAAGTACTAAGCTTTTTCTTTAGATTTATGCTCCCACTGAGAGCCTCCTGTATATCATCAAATGACCAATTTTGGTCACTAATGGCTGGGCTCTTTAGAGACTGCATGATTCGTGTAACCGCGGCATTTCCAAGAATCATTTTATCGGTTGAGTCGGTTAATATAAAGCCAATTCGTAAACTACTAATTGATGATTCCAGTCTCGCTCGTTCTTGTTCAAGTTGATGTGTCCTGTTCTGGCTTTGACGTATAAAATGCTTAAATGCCTCGGACAATTCCTCAAATTCGTCAGCCGTAGAAATATGCAGATTGTGCGGAAAAGTGTGATTATCGGCAGCCTGTACGGCTTTAACCAATCGACTAATAGGACCTATAACTAATCGACTGAAAACGGTGATAATCAAAACAGTCAACACCACCACATATGCGCTAGCGATAAGTAAAAACCGACTAACTTTGGTTAATGGACTGTAAAAATCGTATAAATTTGCAGACAGAACAATTTTCTTCTGTAGCTTGCTACTGGTTGCAAATACGATTGCGTCCGGAGCGGTTTTGTTGTCCTGGGTCTCGCCGTGGGTGCGTGAGTTGATATAGTCATATGTTTCTTGCGAGACATCTTCGAGCGGTATGAAATCTCCAGCATCTACGCTATATGCCTGACCGTGTGCTCCAATCCTTGACGCCTGGAGGATTGAAGCCCTCTCGTTCGGGGTTGCCTGCTCCAAGGCTTGAACAGTCGAGGATAACCTGGCCCGTAGTTGATCAGTTACCGAGTCTTGCACGACGGACTGAAAACCCTGCAAAATAAACAGAGACGTAAGGATCAGACTGCTTAAAGTCATGACTAGCATAACGCCTAGAAGCTTTTTATAAAAGCTACGGCTGGTTGGAATTTCGTTTGTGTAGGCTTTTTTTATCGATTGCCGTACTGGTTCAAGTAGTATGTCAAGAATAATATAATAAAACAGACCCGCAAACAGGGCCAGGATACCCCCGCTGATCGTGTCCTTTATACACTCTACCAGCGGGAATTGGGCTATAACTACGGTTTGAATTGTGCCAAGAATATACCCTATAGTTGAAAAAACAGAAATCAAAATCGCTGCTATAATCGGAAAGCGCAGAGTTTTTTTGTAAAGCGCGGGCAAGTCTGAGTTTGTCTGTCCGGAATCTACAAAATCGGTTACCGGTTTGAGGATGCGCGCCGCGGTCCACGTAAAACACGCTCCCAATATCGGAACCTCCCATATGTACGCCAGAGCGTAGACCTTTAATTGATTTTGATCCATGGTAAGGTTCAGGAATTGGTATGTAGTGGCAGCAATCCAGAACCAATAGGCTATTGCCAGCCATAAAATCACCTTAAGCTTAACTGACCAACCAAACACACTATTATGTCGACGGAATACGAATAATAATACGGTAGTACTTGCCAGCAAACTTGTTATCCAAGCGGCAAAGATTGCCGAGTTCATGGGAACAAAATCAGCGATTGCCAACAACGCGTATACAGACCCACAAATAACGTTAAATATGATCAGTGCTATTGCCCTGCGTAGCATAGATGAGGCTCTGGCTTGTAAGATTGTGAGATTCATATGTTTATTCAATGAGATAGAATTTTTCGCTTCTTTCCATCACCCTGACCAATCTTCTCCGGCTCCGATCTGTCTATCTCTACTTGCTGCGTATTTTTCACGCCTATGAGAGTTAAACATGATTTTCCTGTAACCATGATTGATAGCAAGACAGGTTAGTTCTATTAAATATTAGCATAAACAAGATTTATTTCGTATCTTTTGACTTTGTTATTCGCTGACAGCGAATTCATATTTCCTAAGACCTCTTGCAAAATAAGCCATGAGGCCAGAACGTGATGATTTTTGTTCCAAA
>CAYGIR010000051.1:0-6620 GCA_964349985.1 uncultured Candidatus Saccharibacteria bacterium | reverse complement strand
CAATGGCAAAAATTTTTAAACATAGGACAGATGTAGCCTATTTTGACTACAAGGATTTCAAGACTCTTCAACGATACGTGAATGGGTTTGGGCAGATAGAATCTCGCAAAAAAACAGGGCTCAAGGAGCACGAACAGCGTCGTTTGGCAGTTGCTATCAAACGAGCTCGACACATTGCGCTGTTACCGTTTGTAGCCAACAACTAAAGTGTAATTTAACAGACATCACAGAGAGCAGATAACAGAAATTTAACAGATTACAGGTATCAGACCTCGATAAATTTTGCTTGACACAGTGGTTGTATCAAGCATAAAGTAAGAGTCATTAGTAACGTTAAAGGACATAGTTCCTACAAGGAGGTGAGCCATGGCTCGATCATTTAACCAAGTAATCTTAATGGGTAACCTGACTCGGGACCCGGAAATAAGACAAACGCCCAATGGGCATAGTGTTTGTAGTTTCAGTCTGGCACTCAATCGTAGTTACAAAAGCGCAGATGGTAGTTGGACGGAAGCGACCGATTACGTGGATGTGGTTGCATGGGGGCCGCTTGGCGAACGTGTAGCACAATATCTCAGCAAGGGTCGACCTTGTTTGGTTAATGGGCGGTTGCAATCCCGTAGTTGGGAACAGGATGGTCAAAAACGTAGCAAGGTAGAGGTTGTAGCACAAGACGTTACATTTCTAGGTGGGGCAGGTGGTAGTAGTGCAGGAAGTCCAGATGACGATGAAGCGACTGATCAGCCAGTAGCTCAATCTAAACTACCCAAAACACCAAAGAAGAATGATGTGGTGATAGAAGATATAGGTGATGAGCCAATTAATTTGGATGACATCCCCTTCTAATTAGCAAGTCAGCAGACGTTACAGATAGCAGAAATTTATCAGATTACAGGTCGCAGGCATCTGAAATCTGACACCTGATAAATTTCTGTAAAATGTAATCTGGTATCTGATAAATCGACTGAAAGGAGTAGTTATGGCCTTTGGACCAACCGATCTTAAAAAAGGGCAGGTGTTTCAGATGGATGGAACACCCTATAGGGTGGTTGAATACGGTCAAAAGGTTATGGGTCGTGGAGGCTCAATTGTAAACGTCAAAATAAAGAGTCTACTGAATGGTAAAGTTCTGGATAAAACTTTCAAGGGAAATGAATCCATTGAGCCTGCCGATGTAACCAACAAAAACGTCCAGTATCTTTACAGTGATGTAACTACCTACTTCTTTATGGATGAACAAACTTACGAGCAATTTGAATTATCGGTTACTGATATGTTAGAGCAAGCGGGTTACCTGAAAGAAGGTGATCGTGTTTTGGCTCAGTTCTTCAATGATAGGGTCATAAATATTGAATTACCCAAAAATGTTCCTCTCAAAGTAACTTATGCTGAAACCGCAGTCAAAGGCGACACAAGCTCAGCAATAACAAAAGACGCGACTGTAGAGACGGGCATTATTGTCAAAGTACCTGCGTTTGTAAAAGTTGGCGATATTATCTCGGTTGATACCGCGACTGGAACGTACCGTGAGCGTGTCAAATAAGTATCGCCTAGACAAAGAATTACTGCGTCGAGGATTAGTTGTATCTAGGTCGCAAGCCGAGGATATTATTCGCAGGGGTTTTGTAAATGTAGCGGGCAGAAACGTTACCAAACCCGGCTTGTTGGTCTCAGAAAATGTACAAATCCTCATAAAATCACGCGTTAGTTTTGTATCACGAGCGGGCGAAAAACTTCATTCAGTCCTAGATACCCTTCAACTTGATTTTTCGGACAAGGTGATACTGGATGTCGGCTCATCAACTGGCGGTTTTACCGAACTAGCTTTACGCATGGGGGCAAAAAAAGTTATTGCGGTAGATGTTGGAACCAATCAAATGCATTCCAGATTGCGCGATGATCCCCGAATCGAACTTCACGAAAAAACCGACATACGCAATGTCGGCTTACAGCCGACTGAGCAACGAGCAATGAGCAAAGAGCAAAGAGTAACGAGCAACGAGCAGAGAGCTGCGAGCAATCAGCAGGGGGTTATGATTGATGTACCTGATATCGTATTAATTGATGTGAGTTTTATATCTTTGCGAGAAATCCTGCCCCATTGCTCAAAGCTCATTGCTCAAAACTCATTAGTTGTGGCTATGGCAAAACCGCAATTTGAAGCAGGGGATCAGTACAAGCACAAAGGCGTGATTAAGAATGATTCTATACGCCGTAACATCTTAAAAGACTTCGAAAATTGGGTACAAAAATTATTCATTATCGTTTATAAGGCCGATTCGGGTGTGGCTGGAGCCAAAGGCAACCAGGAGCGATTCTATTTACTCAAACTATCAAAGGAACGTCTTTAGTTTAGCTACGTCTTTTAGGATGATGGATTGAGGGTTTGTGCCAATTAGCCCTTTTTTCTCAAGTGCTGATAGTTCACGACTGGTTGTTTCACGGGAGGCATTTATTGAGCTGGCGATATCTTGTTGTCGCAGGGGGACATCTACTACGATACCATCAGGTGTTTTGTTACCAAACCGGCGCGAGGTGGTCAGTAGAAATGATATTAGTCGTTCGCGAACGGTTCGATATTCTAGGGTCATTATTCTATCAGAATGTATACGGTACATTTCTATTGCCATCATGAGTACGGCTTTGGTAGCTTCTGGATTAGAATTTATATATTGCAAATAGCTTTCTCGGCTCAACCGCCATACAATGGCGGGGGTTAATGTCTGATATATAATATGTCGTTCCAGTCCAGTTACGGACCAAATTAATGGGAATATTTCGTGTTCTTTGCGTATGACTAGCAGGTTTTCTTCGCCGTATTTGGTTATATCATATGCTTTGACTATACCCGATTCTATAAAAAAAACGCCCGAAGGGGCGTCGCCAGGGCGAATAATAAATTCATTTTTGCCGTAACTTAGCTGAGTGCCGTTTTTGAAAGCAGTCATCCAGCCGTTTAGATACGCCTGATTTGTCAGCATACCTACATTATGCACTAAATCACGATACCTGTACATGTTCAGTAGAATTTTGTGATTAATATCTCATACGTTTGGTGATTAATGGTAACGACAATCGCGTCAAAGCTATCTACAGTAATATACGTAAGGGGAGGATGTTATGGTTAATCGCACACAAGTACAGCAACAACTTAAGGGTCTAGGATTGCATTTTAGATTTTGGTGTCGAGCGGAAATCGAAGAACTCTCAAATATTTTGTTTGAAGGCGAAAAGATGCAACATGTACTGGTTGGGTATTATGAAGGTGGTTTCGCATTGTTATGCGCGACAGATCATCGAGTACTACTCATCGACAAAAAACCATTCTACCTTACCATAGAAGATATTCGTTATGACATGATCTCAGATGTTCAATTTAATCATAGGCTTATAAACGCTACTGTCCGGTTGGGTACTATCAATAAGACCATCGCATTTACCAGTTATACCCACGTTAAATTACGGGCTTTTACTAATTACATTCAAGAGCAAGTTATGCTATATCGACAACAACATATCACACAACTACAACCTGACGTCGCGCCTTTATCTGCCGGACCTGTTTTTGCCCCAGGGCAGTCGTCACCAGACATGACACATCTACAGCTACCCAGACAAGTTGTTGTTAACCCATATAGCAACAATATACCAGTTATGATACGTAGACGTGTTTCTAGGTTTTATTAAACCCAGTCAATGCTAGACTGTATGTATGTATTTCAAAAACCGAGCAGAAGCAGGGCGACAATTAGCTGCTAAACTCTCTAAATACAGCAAGTCTCAGTGTGTCGTTATTGCTATAAATGAAGGCGGAGTTATTGTAGCGGCTCAGATAGCTATGAGTTTACATGCGAATCTCATGGTACTAGTAAGTGATGGTATATTGCTCCCAGGTGAACACGAGCCAATCGCCGCGATGACCACCAATACTTTTACGTATAATAAAAAACTATCTCAAGGCGTAATAGATGATTTGTCAAGTGAATATCATGGACTAATAGAACAGCAAAGAGTCCAAAAGTTTCATAAATTAAATTCCCTGTTAAGCGGTGGGGGTCAAATTGACGCGAAATTCTTGAATCGTCATATAGTTATTTTGGTGTCTGATGCTTTACAAACAGGTATTTCACTACAAGTAGCGGCTGACTTTTTGAAGCCTATCAGAATAAAAAAATTGATCATAGCCACACCGCTAGCGAGCATAGATGCAGTTGATGACATGCATCTCAGTGGTGATGAGATATATTGTCTGAGTGTTGCCGAGAATTTGATGGATGCCAATCATTATTATGATGATAACGTCATACCCGATCATGATGGAACTATCAAAATTATTAGAAATATAAGCATGAATTGGGAAAGAGCCCGTTAGCTGGTCTTGATAGGTCTTTCGTACTTTGCACGCATTTCGCACTTTTCCATTGCCCCAGATCACACCTGAACGGCTCCGAGCTTCCACTCCTCCTTCAACATAACTATGGTTATGCCTCACTCGGATTGAAAGCTCTCGCTCGTTCAGGTGCAATCCGGTATCAACGGCTAAGTGCGAAATGCGTACTTTGTAGCAAACTTGACAAAACAGCAAATATAACATACTATACTTATGTTAAACAGTAAGCGTATTTTACTGTCGGCCATGGGTTGTAGCGTGTATCCATAGAATAAGCCACAAATCAAAATACGTTTTAGAAACAAAAAAATGTCAAAAATAGTTGTAACATTGGTTTATCCAGTCAGTCATCGTTATAAGGTTGCTGATATTCAGCGTTTGGCGATGCTGGTATCTGGAGCATTGCGGGGTATGGTATGTATCGGCATTTTACTAGGTTTGGTTATTGTGGCTCAATTTGCTTATCCCAGACATAGAACTCGACCCTTTTTACGTATAGCCGATAGGAGCTATGGTTTTGCATCCATCCAGAGGCTACAGACCTCTACTCGTACACTGGAACAACAGCCTATTACGTTGCAATTGAATCAAAATGTTTATTCCGTAAGTATGCAACAGCTGGGGATCGTAATTGACACCGATCAATTAAACGATCAAGCTTTGAACTATTCGTGGAAGCAGCGTCTGGTGCCATTTTCTATATTGAGTCGTGGCGATAGCTTAAGATTTAGTTATCTAACTGATGAAGCAAAACAAAACGCTTACATAGATCTTCTAATTTCCAAAAATTACGTTGCCGCTAAAAATGCAAACACTGTTAAGAACCCGAGTGGGGTGTACATATTAGAATCGGAAAAGTCAGGGGTTGAATACGATAGACCTATCATCAAAAGGGCATTATCACAGCTTAATATCTTGATCGATCAGAAAATTGAAATACCAGGCAAAGTTATTTTGCCCAAGGTAACAAATACAAATTTGCAACCAGTGATAGATCAAATCAATACTATCGGTAATCAAGATATCATCGTATCTTTCGCGGCGCAGTCTATTAAGCTGTCTGGATTACAAATCCGAGATTGGGCATCAGTATCAATCGATGAGCTTAGTGGAGTAGCGGGAATTGCTTACGATAGGCCTGGTATAGAGGCGTGGTTGCGAGCTAACTCTGTTTCAGCCACCCAAGTAGCGAATCCGTTGATCATATATAAGCTAGATGGTGTCGTGCAGCGACAAGAAGCAGGCAAGCCAGGAGTTGCTCTGGATGTAGCTACAAGTGTTGAAACGATAATGGATGCTGTTAATAAGAAAAAAACAGAAGCAAAAGCGGTGTTTACGCCTGTTCGGGCCGGACAGAGGACTGTAAGCTCGTATTCACCAACAGACTTGGGGGTACAGACACTAATTAATGATTGGCAAGTTGAACACAAAAATGCCAAGACCGCGGTATATTTTCATGAGATAGGTGGCAAAAACAGGGCTGCCAACAATAGTGCCGATAGTAGTTTTTTTTCCGCCAGTTTGTATAAACTGTTCATCACTCATTTTTTGTTTAGTGGAATTAACTCCAATACGATTAATCCATCAGAGCAAATTATAAATGGTATGGATGTTAACGCTTGTATTCAGGCTATGATAGTTGTTTCTAACAATATTTGTGCGGTAACGATTGTCGATCGTTATGGTTGGAATGCTATAAATAATTTTATGCAAACCAGTGGTTTTGGCGCGTCAAGCGTGGCTGGGGGTAATGTCACTGTTACCGCTCGGAGCGTGGGCGGATATCTGGAGCGATTGCAGGCGGGTGTATTATTAAATCCTGCGGATACATCCACCATGTTGAATTATATGGGACAGCAAAAATACCGTGCTGCCATACCTACGGGCGTACCAGGCGTTTTAGTACAAGACAAAGTTGGTTTCTATGGGAGCACATGGCATGACGCTGCCATTGTACATAGCCCAAAGACAACTTATGTCTTAGTAGTTTTATCCCAAGGTGTTGGGTCATCTGGCATAGCAGATCTGGCTCGTAGAATTGAAGCTATTCTTTAGAGCTCATAACTATCTGTTAATAGCGAATTTCAAGTAGTTGCCAGATAGATGTGGATTAGCTCTTAGAGACCTTATATATTGAATCTAAACTCAACCACATCATTGGGTTGCATTACATAGGTTTTGCCTTCGGTGCGGATTTTGCCGGCGGTTTTGGCTGCCAATTCTGAGCCAG
>CAYGIR010000050.1:0-6777 GCA_964349985.1 uncultured Candidatus Saccharibacteria bacterium | reverse complement strand
CGGACAGGTCGATGTATCTTTGGATACCTCTCCTTCAGATAAACCACTACCAACTCGAGCTGATTTACTCTGGGAGCGGACGATTTTGCGTAAGTCCAGTATATTGGGCAACTTTGGTCTTATATGGCTGATGTTGTCAGGGCTTCGAAAGGTTTGGCTGGGTTTTGGAGCCACCAGATGGTAGCTTGAGTGGCCGTTTTGGTGCGCCATGTCTGCACATCATCTGGGGTTTGTGTCGTGCTTATCTGGCCGTTACAAGCTACGATCAACTGGTTTTGGTGTTTGACGATGATTTTCGTGAGATATTTTGCAGTAAATATATGTAGACTTTCGACTAGATGTATTAAATCCATTCCATATCTAAAGGACGACTCAAAATGCGCGTTGATAGCTAGTTTCTGAAGCTGTGCCATAGTGACAACCAATAGCGTTTCTGGACGGTTAAGAACGTGAATGGGTGACCCAAGACTGTAACCAATCGCATCATTCGCAAGTGTTACCCGTCCCTGGTACTTTTCTAAAAATTCGTCAAGTAAAGTGGCTGTTTCGCTGTTGTGACCGAGATCTCCTGCCAACAGTATCCCGTCCGCCCATAAGGCTTGATCAAGCAACTCTGCGAGGGCGGATTTTGCAAAGCTCCCTGAAGGAGTATTTGGAGCAAATGCTACGGTTTCTAGCATAGAGCCGGCGACTTTTTTGATGACTTTTGGCAACAAAACGCGAGCGGTGCCAACGCCGGCAATGATTGCGACAGAATATGCGTCTGCCGGCGCGGCGAAGCCGTATTGATTACCCCCTATGATCAATAATTTTCCGCGCGCGGTAGATTGTTCTGGACGGCTCCAGATTAAGTCTGGGAACAGCGGTGTGTCAGGATTTTGTTTGTGCCAGTATGTAATTGCCATTTTTTGCCTCCAGTTCATAAATAACGTTTTTGCGCTCGACAACTATCTTCCAACCACGTTTTTTGGCAACCTCGAGTAGTTCGTTATTTGGGTTAAAAGCGATCGGGTTCTCCACCATTTCTAAAAAAACGGCATCGCTCAAACTGTCTCCAATACCCACACTGTGTTTGATCGATAGGTTGTGTTCTTTGATGATGGTTTGCAATACGGATTTTTTATCTTGACTCGGTACAACTTTTTGACCGGTGAATGTGTCTCCTTTTCTGAGGTATTTTGTGCCTTTCCATATATCAAAACCATATTTTTGTGCGATATGATCTAGTAGCTCTTCGTGCGAGCCGGATATGGCAATCAATACGTAACCCTTACTTTTTAACTCTTTTACTAGATCCCTGGTATAGGTGTAAACTTGATCACCGTATTCGGCAATTACTTCCTTAACAGCTTGATCAAAGGTTGCTGGTTCGGGCATGCTTGCCTCGAATATTTCTATAAGCGTATTTTCATAGGATGTGAAAGCTTCCGGATGCTCGCGTCGTTTCCATGTCGCTCTTACTGAGCGGAGCGTTTCGTGCGCATTTGGACCCAAAAGTTTCTGCTTGGCAAGTTGATCAACGATGGCATGGTATAGCTGCCATCTTATGAGTGTGCCGTCTATATCAAAGACCGCGAAAGAGCGACTCATTTAGTTGGGTTGCGGTAGCTTAGTTTGATGCGACGATATTCTGCTAGATCATCAAAGTCTTTGGTAAATTTTTCTTTGGGGTATTTTGCTTGCAGTTTCTGGTATTTTGATCTGAAACTAGTTGCAATATCCAGGTTTTCGCTGAGAGCAAATAACAGTACATTAAATAATACATCGGATAATTCATCGGCAACAGCGTCCATGTCTGGTTTGCCTTGGCGCTCCCATTGATAGTGTTCCATCAGTTCGGCGGCTTCTATGGCAAGACTCATAGCCACGTTCTTGGGCGTATGATGCTTGCCCCAATGTCGTTCCTCGCCAAATTTATGGACTAGCTCTTTGAGCTCGTGCAGTGTTGTTTCTTGATCAGTTTTTCTCATGATCCGCCTTACTTGCTACTGTATCGAGTTGAAGCTCGATGCTCACCGGACAATGGTCAGAGCCCATTATTTCTGGGTGTATTTTAGCACTTTTGACTTTGTTCTTTAAGATTTTTGACACAAGGAAGTAATCTATCCGCCAGCCTACATTGCGGGCGCGGGCGTTGGCCCAGTGGGTCCACCAGCTGTAGTGGCCGTTGCCTTTTGTGAATAATCTGAATGTATCTATGAAGCCTGCATCTAGTAATTTTTGAAATCCAGACCGTTCTTCGTTGGTAAATCCGTGTTTGCCAACATTGGCCTTGGGATTGGCTAGATCGTCTTCTGTATGCGCGACGTTTAGGTCGCCACAAAAGATTACGGGCTTAGTCTTTTCTAATTCCAGGCAGTGCGCCAAGAATGCTGGGTCCCAGTGCTTGTCCCGCAACGCAAGCCGTGATAAATCGCCTTTGCTGTTGGGCGTATAGACTGTCACCAAATGGAAAGTTTTAAATTCGGCACTCAACACCCTACCCTCATTATTCGGATCACCGTATCCGTCAGTTTTTAAATCAAATTTCTCAGCAATTCCAGGCAAAAACCCAACCAGGACAGATTCTGGCTTGATTTTGGTAAAAATAGCCGTGCCGCTGTAGCCTTTTTTGGTGGCGGAACTCCAATATTCTTCGTAATGCGGGAGATCAATCTCGGCTTGGCCTCGTTCGGCCTTGGTTTCTTGTAGGCACAAAATATCTGGTTGATGTTTGACCATGAACTCCTGAAAGGACCCCTTTTTGACTACCGCCCGAATGCCATTAACGTTCCACGAGTAGATTTTCATAATTTTAGTATAGCGTGCTGGTGCGTCAATCTGCTAGACTATAGTCAGATGAGCTATAAAAGAATTCTGCTTAAGATATCTGGTGAACAATTATCTGGGAAATTCGAGGGCGGTATAGACCCAGAGGTCGTCGGGTGGCTGGCGAATCAGGTCAAAGAGGTGTCTGCGGATACGCAAGTAGTGATTATGGTGGGTGGTGGTAATTTTGTCCGTGGCGCGCAGATAGCTGGTCATGGTATTCAGCGCGTTACGGCGGATCACATGGGAATGTTGGGCACTATGATAAATGCGTTGGCTCTGACAGATATTTTTGAAACTCATGGTCTCAAGACTCGATGCCTGAGCAATATATTTGCCGAACAAGTTGCCGAGAAGTTTGTGCATAGATTGGCTAATAAACATCTGGCAAAAGGTCGTGTAGTAATTGTTGCTGGCGGGAGCGGTCGTCCATACGTTACCACTGATACCGCGGCAGTGATACTAGGGCTAGAACTAGGGTGCGACGTAGTGCTAAAAGCTACAAAGGTTGATGGCGTATATGATAAAGACCCCGCTCAAGATCAAAACGCGGTAAAAATTGAACATTTGACCTATCAACAGGCAGTCGAGGATGACGCCATAAAAGTTATGGACAAAGCCGCGCTGGGGCTAGCCATGGAACAACATATGCCAGTGATCGTTTTTGATGCGATGGGAGAGGGCAACCTAGCTCGGGTCGTAAGTGGTGACAAAACAGTCGGTACCATCATCCAATAAACCCCCCAACCTAGTTCACTGCCACAAAGAAATTTGGGAGAATGTGAGAGGTTCGACCTCTCACAAAGTTGTGGGAAATAAAAAGAGGGGTTTTTGACCCCTCTTTTTTGGCTTCTCGTGAACTAGATGTTAGTTCAGGTTTGTTTTGACGAATGTAGCTGGAGTGCCTTCATTCGTGGCTGTGAGCGTGTAAACCGCACAGTCGCCTGCCGCCGTAGTACAAGCGGTTGTTCCATTTGCTTGGAATACAGCGTAAGCGTATGAATTAGCTGCTGGTGCTGCAACTAAAGTTTGCGCTGAACCCTTGGGGTCTTTGAGTGCTTCCGGATCGAGACCTTTCATGTTTGTCGTACGCCAAGAGCCACTGTTCATGTCAGCCAAGTCTGGATATGCTCCGTTTTGGGCGTAATACGCCTCGACCTGACCATGGATTGCCTTGATATCTGTCTGGCGTTCGGTGTCACGTGCCTTTTTCTGGATACCAGTAAAGGTCGTAATAACCAATGCGGCCAAAATACCAATCACCACGATAACTATCAAAAGTTCAACGATAGTGAAACCCTGTTGTTTAGTTTTATATGTCATAAGAGTGAGCCCACCCTTTCTCTATGATTAATTTTTATAGTAACGGGTGCATTGTAAAACAGAAAATTAATAAACGCAAGCGTTTTCCACAGGTGTTAAATGGTGATTGATTCTCCGGAAGATAATACGATGTATTTGGTATCTATCGCATCGGTGGCTATTTTGAGCCAAGTCGAATTTACCTGCATGCCAAAATCTGATAACAGCGCGTCGTGTACCGGAAAGACTTGTTCGGGTTTTAGGGTTGTTAGAAAATCCATTGCCTCTGAAATCTTTAGCCACGGAGCGGAAATTGGTAACGCAAGAGTATTTATGGGGGTATTCGGTACGGTTAACGAGTCGCCAGGATAGTAAAGTGAATTATTTATCATAACTCCAACGTTATCTATGATCGGTACGCTGTTATGAATGACCGCGTGTTGACCACCAAAAAACTCTAGTTGGAATGATCCGGCTTTTACTTTCATTCCACCGCTCACGACATGATGCGGTATAGTCTCCTGTAGTTCGTTCGATACATCTTGGACAGTATAAATAACTACGGACGGATTTTGTGCGTAAATTGCCTGTACTTTTATTGGGTCAAAATGGTCTGCATGCACGTGCGTAATGATCACTGCTTCGATATTTTCGTAGTTAAGGATGGACGATGAAACTATCCCCGGATCGATCAAAAGCCTCCTATCCCCTAGCTCAATATCCAAACAAGAATGTTCATATTTAGTCACACGCATAACAACACTATACTAAATATCTTCAACGACTTGCAATTTCAACCTATCAAGTAATTTGCTCTCAACTGAGGTGTCATTGATTAGAACTGAGTGGGGTATTCTTACAGGCTCCCAATGTTTTTTTACATAGCCTGGTAGCATATCCTCGCTAAAAAAGTGATTACTTCTGTTCGACAGGCGTGTTCGATGGAGCAACTTGGGGGACTGCACGAGGATAAATCGTACATTATCATTGAGATTATTTTGGACAAATTGTCTTGATACTTCGTCTGGCAACGAGTCAGCAACAGTGACATCAGTGTTGATTTCTAGCTGTAGGTTGATTTCGGCACATAGCCTAGATAACTTATTTAGTCGATTTTTTTGGGTAAACGTTTCGGCAATAAGGGCCTGCTTATCGTAGATTGTCAAAAACATGTCAGCATCTATGTGTACACATGAAAGCATTTGGCTGAGTTTTGTAGCACAATGATCTTTGCCCACTCCGGGCAATCCCATAAACCAGTACACCATGATACTATTGTGACATGAATCAATTACCACTACAAACCCCCGACTCCTTTAGGGATGCTATCGTATATGCCAGACAAATGATCGAAGGTATGGATACGCCCGATCTTTCCATAGGCGAACAAGTGCCACCCAGTAACTTGGCGGAGTATTTTTTTGGATTACAAGCCGAAATCGAACAATTAGGCGGTATGAATTATCGGCTCTATGCGGAGCGAATGTGGCAAAGGTTTGTTCCTAGTACTACCACTGACAGCTCCGGCTTCAGCCAATTTGAGCAACAAATGATAACCGGGCTTCATGGTATAGATATGAGCACGTTGGTTTATCCGTCAGTGGCGGAAACTATGCCTAGATTAGTTGAAGCATACAAAGAAAAGATCGCGGGTATAGCGATTTGGTCGACTGGAGATGTGCGTTCTACTGGATATCAGCTTGCGAAGATAGATCGTTCTCGAGTGATCTACAATTTTCTGGACACTTTGCGTCAGAGTATGCCTAGGGGCGAGCGTTATGAATTTGTTCGTGACAAAACAAGCTACCTTGTTGACGACAACAAATTTGCCCGGTTGGTGCAATATGTCGCCGAACAAAAACATGATGATACAAGTCCACCTCCAAAGATTGTTATTATTGATGACACTGTGGGTAACTTTGCTAAGGCGCAACAGGCTTTAGCCGATTCCGAAGAACTGGGAGATGTGAAGATTATCCCGATTTGGGTTACGGCTAGTCGAGAAGGTATTCAGGCGCAGAAACATGTTGATGATTTGCTCAGCGGAGACCCCGGAGCGTACAGCAAAGCGAAGACAGCTCTAGAAGAACAGAAAGCTCGCCTTAACTCGATAGGGTCGTTTGCTGAGTTGCTAGATCAGAATCGTTTTGGTGCAATCTTTGATGTGGCACATGTGATGGTGGATTTTGACGGGGTTATCTGTGATAACGTAGCTATGCGAGAGAAGCAAGCCATTACAATATACAGAGCCTTATTATCCGGTGCTTCCATCGCTACTGGCTTAACATTGGCGGAGCTTGAGGCACGCTTCCAGGCCGTATTACTACAGCCTCAAGAATAGGTAATAACTTAGGTTATTTTTTGAATTTGTTTTTTCCGGTGATTTGCATTATGCGATTGGATTTGTTCGGAGTGCTCTATACAACACGCATTTCGCACTTTTCCATTGTCCTTTGGTCACACCTGAACGGCTCCGAACTTCCACTCCTCCCCCCGCCTGTCTTTCCGACAGGACCTGTCCGTCATTCTGACAGACAGACGGGCGGACAGGTCAACATAACTATGGCCCAAGCCTCACTCGGATTGAAAGCTCTCGCTCGCTCAGGTGCACTCTGGCATCAATGGCTAAGTGCGAAATGCGTGTACAATATAGGCAAATGAGGTTTA
>CAYGIR010000049.1:0-6846 GCA_964349985.1 uncultured Candidatus Saccharibacteria bacterium | reverse complement strand
TCAATAAGCTCATCTCGGTCACGTTTGCTTAACGCCGGGTGGTTGAGCATATGCAGGGCTTCATACACCGACGTAGCAGGGCTACGCAATTGATGCGATGCCATCGATATGAAATCATTTTTCAACACATCCAAACTTTTTAGTCGGGTATTCGCTTTGCGTAATTTCACGGTTGCCTTGTCCACCTCGTCCTTCAAAGTATCAGCAAAATGAATAATCTGGTCATATTTCTTAGCATTCTCCACCGCAAGACTCATGTTTTTAGCAGCGATGCGTAGCAGATTCATATCTTGAGTGGCGTAAATACTGCCATTGATTTTATTCCCAAAAAAAATTAAGCCAGTGGGAGATGCTCTTGTGCCAAGTCGCAACAGCAGTGAAACGTTTTCTCGGCCCAAGGCCATGCCTAAAACATTATCTGGCAACAACAGATCTCTAGTGATCAAAGAGGGAAAATTTGATTTGAGAAGTTCTAAAAATGATTTAGCATCTACTATTGCTTTGCGCTTGAAACTAAATTCAGTGTAATTACTACTATTCCTACCAAGTATAACGACGTAATAATTGCTTGGTTTAATTGCTTCTGATATTACCTTGAGACTTTTTTGAATAATTTCGTCAGTTTTGTTACTTGTAATAAGAGCATCGGATAAATCATCAAGGGTTGCTCGTAAATCATACGAATCTTGGTAAAAAATACGTTGTGATAACTCAGCAATATATTCTTGGAGATAACGAAACGTTAAGCCAAATAAAACAACGGATGTAATCAGGACAAATAATTGCACGCCCGATAAATCCCTAAATGACACAAAGGATGCTCCTAATGTCAAAATTAGAACTGCATAGAGTGTCGCCGCCAGACTAACCGTAGCAAGAAAACCAATAATACGGGTAATCCCAAGCCGTATGTCAAATAGACCATGCTTGATGATAGAATAAGCGGTTAGGGCTACAAAAGGTACTGTAAATATAGGGCCAAACCTACTGGATGACCAACTATCAGTTATTGCCGGCAATATGGCGTTTGATAAAAGTGCCAGACTTGCGTAACTAAATAGACCAATTGCGAAGAGTTTTATCTGGTTGGATTCAATTGAGCTACTACGTTTGTATTGCCGTATTAGATTCCAGGCACTGATAACCAGAGTCAGTCCAAGATATAGAGTATAAAATAAATAAAAGCTCCCTGTTCGTAGACTTACACCTTCAGGGTTCTTTGCAACTGATATGACTGTATAGTTAGTAAAGCTGAGTAGACCAACTAATATTGTGGTAACCAAGAAGGCGTGCCAATATAATGGTCTCGAGTCCATCTTTTTAGGGAATGCGAGAGTTAATAATACGATGCTTAATCCTAGACAAACACCCATGGCTAGTGTTAGTCGGGTATAGGCTAAGTTATTAGTACTCATGTGGTCAGCTAAATAATTACAAGCCGTCCACAAAATAATAGTTGTCCCAAACAATGAAAAAGCTCTATTAACTAAATTTCTCGGATTTCTTAGAAAGACAAATACCGTTAAACTTAAATTAAGAGTAATGGCCGTTAGTAATATAACCAAATCTATTTTCATAAGGTTGTCAATTTACCTATCCATTCAAATAATCTCTCGTCTTGAGGCTTTTTCAAATCATCTTCTCTGACTTGTAAGCAATCTATTAATGCGGGTACAGTAGGTGAACCCATATAGTCGGCAGTAGCGGGACCGAGTAGGTGTATCCCATTGCCAACTATACTCCTTATAAATAACGCGTATTCTTCATCAAAACTTGCCGTAACTACAGGGCGTCTGGCAACTGAGGTGTTTGGCGCAGTGGTTGTGCTATCCAACTGATCTGCCAGGTCAAGAATGCCAGAGAACAGCATACTGGATACCATATCAGAAAGAGGTATTCTAACCCCTCTGTACGACTTGTCAACCGCCAGAGTCCCGACATCAAGTGCTATTTTTGATGAGGGGTATTCATCAAGTAGTTGACTGCCCGCATCATTTGTTTCTAGTCTTCCAGCACGGATATCGTTAACTGTTTTGAGGCCAACTGAAGTATTTGACAAGATTACTCTTACTGCGCCGAGTACAACATTTTTATCTCTGACTGTAATGAAGTTAGATTCCGGTCTGTATCTTCCGTATTCCGCTACCATATCACTCGCATCTTGGATGTAACCAGATTCTAAGAATACCTCCGTTTCAATTTGCTCAGACTCTTGCCAGATTTTGGAGGCTTGATCTCTAATTCGTAATAGCTCTGGATTATTAATAGAAGGAGTGGGATTCGTCATTTTAGATATTTATTCGGCGTTATTTGTATAATAAATTTGCGGGGGGTTAAAACCATTAAAGTTACTGGCATAGACTATAGTATATGCGCCCGCTGATGCTATATATATCCTATCATGTAAATCTAAATCAATAGGCAGAATATAGTCCAGTCCTATAGTATCATGCGCATCGCATGACGGTCCTGTTAGTACGTACTTTTGAGTCCTATTCTCGACTTCATCATAATCCGTGTGTACAGGATATCGCCAAGAAGGGAACTGTAATGGCTCCATGAGTCCTTGGAAAACCCCCATGTCCAAGTAGAGCCAATCTGCGCTATCCTGACGTTTCTCTTTGCCTATCACGCTTGCGACGATGATACTGCTAGTGGCTGCTAGCGATCTGCCTGGCTCGGCTACTATCCGCACTTGCGGAGATAGGCTTGTTTGACCAGCAACAATTGCTTGGGCAATTTGTGCTAAATTTATATTACCTTGCCCGTATTCCGCAGGTATGCCTCCTCCTATATTCAAGGTATTTAAATGAATTCCCATATTCGCTACGGACTTGATAATTTTTGCGGATGCAGCAAACGCTAACTCCCAATCCATATGGTTATCAGATTGTGATCCGACGTGAAATGCTAATCCTATGGGGTTCAATCCGGCATACTTAGCTTTCGTTAAGTAGTCAATTGCTTTATCGACATTAACACCAAATTTATGTGATAATGGAAATCGGCTACCACCGTCAGACACCTTCAGTCGTAAATATACGTTGCTTCCGGGTGCCCAACGGGCTAGTTTGTTAATTTCCATGAGTGAATCAAACGCAAAGTAACGTACACCTTGCTCGAAGGTTGTCTGTATATGCTCGGGTATTTTAATCGGGTTGCTAAAAAGCATGCGCTCAGGGCTAATACCCAAGGCTACAAGGTGTTCGAATTCGCCCAAAGAGGCTATATCATATCCCGCGACTTTTTTATCAATAGTTCTTATAATCTGCGCATCGGGATTGCTTTTGACTGCGTAATAAATATCTACCTGAGGCAATAAGGTTATTAATCTATCAATATTATTGCTGATTATACCAAGATCCGTCACCATAAAAGGAGTTTTATGACTAAGCCTTCGGGCTTTGAGTAGTAAATTAGTGTGTTCATTGTGTTGATTTGCACTAATCCTCTCATTCACGGCTTTGTTTTGTTGCAAAGTTGGCGGACTGCTCACAAACCAATCATTGTTGTATGACATGCCCTTCATTGTTCCCACCCCCGTAAATCTTTGATCAATTCAACAATCAAGTTTTAGCCTTGAATAACTCGAAAAAACACCATGCCACGCCAGATACTTTTAGATTGTAAAGTTTCTTTTGAAGTAATGCTAGGGCCAAGCATCGATATTCATTAAATATTCATTTGCCGATTGAAATTAACTCGCAAGGACATCATTGGAAGATTTACTTGCAAACCGTCATCTGATCGACAAAAAAAGGCGGCTGGCTCTGGGGTGCCACCTGTAAAATCCTAGTTCAAAAGACTCAAGATTCCTCTTGGCTGGGAGTGAGGGATTCGAATACTGCGGGCGAGTCTAGGTAGCTAGCGTATGGCCAATCTTGTTTGCAAGCTCGTGTGTCCACTTGTCTAGCCTATCTAATTGGTGTCCCATTACAAGTCGTTCGTCGTTCATTAATTTCCTGCCTTTTCGCAAGCGCATCAAGTAAGCCGAGAACTTTTTGCATCTCATCCTTGGTTGCGACATTCTCAATCAAACCATCGAGTTTTTTCTCGATCGTTTGGATGTATTTGAATAGCTTAGTAAATTCGTCTTCGCTCATGTGCAAGCATTATATCACGCAAGAATTCATAAAATTTTGGCTCATTTTTACGACGAAGCTCGAACCTATTTTGTTGAAAACATGTGATGACGAGCTCAGCCCCGCCGCCTGCTTGCGATGATCGCAGGCCGCCCCGTCAAGAGGCTACAGAGGTCCGTCCCTGACAGCTCTGGCGAATGAACAAATTATAGCAAACTTGCAGAACTTGTATCTGTCAGAGGACGGACCTCTGTAGTCATAACTTGTCACCGGTTAACTGTTACAAATATCACACTTTCTCTGGTGGTGAAACTTTGCCTAGTTCATCTAGCAGTTTGGTAAGTTCCCCAGTAGATAATGCAGAACAGTCCACTTCTTTTTGCTTGGCAATAATATAACCCTGCAAAATTCGTTTAATTCTTAGTACGTCACGACGGTTTAGATTTTTAACTATGAATGGTTTGTCCGAACCGTAAAACCTCGTAGCAATTTTAATTGAGCCAATAAAAGGGCCCACATTGGCCGTGACATTTAATATATCTTCTATGTTTATACTCAATGATTCGCCAGATTTAAAAAAATCTCGGTGTGTAATAGTCAACTTAGTACGGTCTATGGTAATAGTGTCTGGGAACAACGTAAATGGGAATACCGTACTAACTCTTATTAACACGTCTTGCGAACCACCAACCGCATCTATAATCTCTATGGCTGTCTTTTGCTTTTCACGGGCGTTTGCTTCTGCAATTGTTTTGCTTTCTTGAGGCAACTTCATAGTAGGTTCATTATTTTCAAACACTAAAACCCCCCTCACTTCTTAAAGTTGCCTCTATATTTTAACACAGTACAGCAAACGTGGCAGTGTGGGATGTCACACCCAACAAGTTTAGCTAGAGGAGTAATTTATTCTGCAACAACGGGGGTTTGTTCGATTATAACCACTGGGGCTCATCGCCAATAACCCATGCATCGTGCCCAGCGGGCAATAAAGCGACGTCTCCAGGGCCAAACTCATAGTCGGTGCCATCGGCCATTTTGGAGCCCATTTTGCCAGAAATGTGAACATTAATATGAGGCATGGCGCACAAATCAGTTTTGGCGGCCGGTTTTACATCTTCACTCCAGCGCCAGCCCGGCTTAAGGGCAGGCGTCTTAATGTTACACCGCCTACGCTTATTACAGCCACCTCACCTCGTCCTGGTTGATGTGTTTCGTCAGGTGTGTCAAATATCTTGCTTATAACATTTGTCATACGAGTACTCTCACTAAGCTTAATAACGTAACTTATTTAAGCATACAGGGCTGATTCTATAATAGCGAACATTCGAAAGTTTCATAATAGCTTTGGTTAGAACCTATAGCTATTTAGTCTTGATTCAAATAAGATATGTATAAGGTGTGCTGGGAAGTCTGGTCAGCGATATTATTGAAGCCGACTGAGTATATATGCAGAACAAAATGATTAAAATTGCTAGAAAACTACATCCAGCGAGACTCTCCGAATTAGCGACATATCTTTTAAAAGATGAAGCTATTAGTGGCAAGTTAATACTTGGCGCTACTTTACTAGCTCTCGTGATAGCAAATACGGCACTCAAGTCCTCGTATGATGCCTTTTGGCATATGCATTTCACTATAGGACTCGGTGATTGGACATTGTCCAAAGATTTTCAACATTGGCTAGATGAAGGCTTGATGGCTATATTCTTCCTCGTAGTCGGGCTTGAGCTTAAACGTGAAATAGTACAAGGCGAACTCAGAAAATTCAAAACTGCCATCTTGCCTTTTGCAGCAGCAGTAGGAGGTATGGTTGTGCCAGCTCTTATTTATATGTCTCTTAATGCAGGTAATGACAGTTTCAGCGGTTGGGCTATCCCAATGGCAACAGACATAGCATTTGCGATTGGCATACTGGCTTTTATTGGCAAGGGCATACCTGCCTCAATAAGACTCTTTTTACTGACATTGGCAATTGTAGACGATATCGGGGCGGTTATTATAGTTGCTGTCTTCTATAGCTCTGGCATCAATATCTGGATGTTGCTACTAGCATCCCTTGTTGCCATAGGTGTACTTGTACTACAAAAGAAGAAGCTACTATCAATGACTAGCTTCGTTATTGCTGGGATAGTGATATGGCTAGCAATAAATGCATCAGGCGTGCATGCCAGTATCGCTGGAGCAATGATCGGCTTACTTGCACCCACTGTCATAAGAGGACGCTCTAAAGAATCTATAACCGAGAGGCTTGAGAGATTTACAATACCAGTTTCGACCCTAACAGTTGTACCGCTCTTTGCTTTTGCCAATACGGGTATTGCCCTGACCTTAAGTAGTTTTGAGAATGACAGAGCATTAGCGATTGCTGGAGGCATTATTATTGGTCTGGTTGTAGGAAAAGTGGTTGGTATAGTCGGAGCTTCATGGTTAATGGTAAGATTCCGTTTTGCAGAATTGCCACCAGCCTCTAACTGGAACCATGTTATTGGTGTTGGGTTGCTGGCTGGTATTGGTTTCACTGTTTCTATTTTTGTTACGGAGCTGGCATTTACCCATCAGGCCTATACCGATATATCTAAAATCAGTATTTTTGCAGCCTCATTAATCAATGGCTGTCTTGGCTTATGGACACTGAAATACTGGCCAAAAAATAAGACATAGTTCCAACGTAACACTTGTTCTATCTATCTTAACAGATACAGAAAGGCTTGGCTGGGAGTGAGGGATTCGAACCCCCGAATGCCAGGACCAGAACCTGGTGCCT
>CAYGIR010000048.1:5312-7392 GCA_964349985.1 uncultured Candidatus Saccharibacteria bacterium | reverse complement strand
ACTCTGGGAACGGGCGATTTTGCGTAAGTCGAGTCTATGGTCTGGCATCAAGCAATTCCCAAAAATTATTCTTGGTAATGGCCGTAAAAGTTGCTTCTGGAAATTGTGTGATAAAACGTTGTGGTGGATTTGTTGTTTGTTTTTGCCATTTTATCTCATAAGCATGGATGCCACCATCGTACTGCTCAATATAGTCCAGCTCGGACTCAGGGCTTCGCCAGTAATGAACATTCCCGTACAGATTGTTATTAAGCCGAGCCTTTAAGCGTTCCAGGATACAGTAATTTTCAAATATTCCACCCAGCTGATTGTTTAATGACAGCGGTATGTTGAGTTGGTTAGCCAGGGCATTGCGGATGCCAAGATCATAAAAGTAGACTTTACGTTTGCGACTAGCCAGCAGTTTCCGGGGATTACTACTTAAGGGGTGCAACCGAAATATCACAAAACATTGCTCAAGTAGATACAGGTAACGCTCAATAGTAGTACGACTAACTTCCAGCATCGTAGCCAGCTCATTATATGAAACTTCTTGCCCGACTTGTAATGATAATGCGATTAAAAGCTTGCGTAAAACTTCCGGATTACGAGTATTTGCCAGTGTTAATATATCTTTGTATAGATAGCTCTCGGAGATGTTGTTCAATAGTTCTTTAGCACGAATGTCATTACTGAGTGAGACCATAGGATAGCCACCAAGTCTCATATGTCGCTCTATGTCAAAAGATAGACGTTCACGTGGCGTAGGAGCTAACTCATCCGCGCTAAATGGCAATAAGGTGACGGCTAATACTCGTCCTACCATAGATTCCTGTATTTTGTCAGAAAGCTCAAAACTGGAACTTCCGGTGGCAATGACCTGTAGCTTTGGAAAGGTATCGACGAGTAGTTTCAGAACCAGCCCAGCATTTTCGATAGCTTGAGCTTCATCAATAAACAATACTTTTTTATCGGCAACGATTTGTCGTAAAACATTAATATGGGGCAAGAATAGGGCGGCTTGAGTGGGATCGTCAGTCTGAAATTCAATGATATCCCGGGGGTTGTAATGGCTAAGTAGACGACGAGCAAGCGTAGTCTTGCCAACTTGCCGAGGTCCATACAAAACAATTGCCTGTCCTTTTCCAAGGTTATCTTTTAGATAAGATTCAACTGTACGTGCTACATAATTCATAACCATTATAGTAACACGTATTATTACTAAATGCAATAACAGGCTTATTATTGCATTTAGTAAAGTAATAACAGGCTTATTATTGCTGGTTGTTTAGTGCAGCCTGAGTAAATATTCGCCGTAGCCGGACTTTTTGAGGGGTTCAGCAAGGTTTTGGAGTTGTTCGGCTGTTATGAAACCTTGGTGGTATGCGGCTTCTTCTATGCAGCCGATTTTTATGCCCTGGCGTTCTTCGATGACCTGCACGAACTGGGCGGCTTGGTTCATGCTCACAAAAGTGCCGGTGTCTAGCCATGCCGTACCACGGTCTAGCAGGCAAACCTTGAGCTTGCCTTTTTGCAAGTAAGCATCAAGCACGGAAGTAATTTCTACCTCACCGCGGGCACTGGGACGAACATTTTTAGCAATCTCTATCACTGCATTATCACAAAAGTACAGCCCCGCGTTAGCATAATTAGACTTGGGCTTTTCTGGTTTTTCTACAATAGAAAGCACGTTCATATCTTTATCAAATTCATAAACACCATAGCGTTGGGGGTCTTTTACTGGCGCGGCAAAACCTACTGCCCCATCAACGTCAGTGTATTGTTTGAGTTGCTCGTCCATTTGAGAACCGTAAAAGATATTGTCGCCCAAAATCATGGCCACCTTGTCATTACCAATAAATTCCTCGCCTATGATAAAAGCATCCGCAAGGCCCCTAGGTTCTGCCTGGGCCTTATAGCTGAGGCTACAGCCTATTTGGCTACCATCTCCCAAAAGTTGCTTAAAGCGTGGCAGATCGTGGGGTGTAGATATAATAAGTATCTCCCGTATGCCGGCACCAATAAGTGTGCTGAGTGGGTAGTAAATCATAGGTTTGTCATAAATAGGTATGAGCTGTTTACTGACAGCCATAGTTATGGG
>CAYGIR010000048.1:0-5212 GCA_964349985.1 uncultured Candidatus Saccharibacteria bacterium | reverse complement strand
TCATAGGTTTGTCATAAATAGGTATGAGCTGTTTACTGACAGCCATAGTTATGGGGTAGAGGCGGGTGCCAGATCCGCCGGCTAATATTATTCCTTTCATAGTAAGCTCCTCATCGCTATTATCATCTCGCTCCTTATTATTGACTTTTTAGTCATATTTTGCCATCATTGAGTTAGATCACCACGACTAAGACCCTTACGATGTTTCGTCTTCGTAGGGGTCTTTTTCATTTTAACGCGAGATAAGCAACAATTTCGTGATGCTCAGAATTATTTTTCATGGAGTTCCTTGTGGATATAATCATTTAAATCATCGCTCCAATCACGGCTTTTAAACCCAGTTGCGTGGAGTTTGGAAAGGTCCAAGGTGCTTTGTAATGGGC
This sequence comes from uncultured Candidatus Saccharibacteria bacterium, assembly GCA_964349985.1. Classification (GTDB taxonomy): domain Bacteria; phylum Patescibacteriota; class Saccharimonadia; order Saccharimonadales; family CAYGIR01; genus CAYGIR01. Next base: position 4,829 of record CAYGIR010000048.1, on the reverse strand, counting down.
GGGGAGCAATGCCTGTCTTGCCAGAGTAGTATTCGGCAGTGGTGGTGTTGGTGACGGTCAACTGATCAAAACCGGCCTCACTAAAAATACCACGGGTGATATCTGCCCAACTGGTCGGTTCTCCGTCGTTCGTCATATTGTAGGTGCCATAGGCAGCTTCTGTGCAAAGCAAATGATCAATAGCACGAACTAGTTCGGAAGTGAAAGTTAGGCGGCCAACCTGATCGCTAACAACCGTAGGGGATACACTTTTTTGGCCGAGATCTAGCATAGTACGGACAAAGTTTTTGCCTTCACCTATTACCCAGCTTGTCCGCAGTATGTAAAATTTTGGTGCTAATGAAACCAATAAATCACCGGCGGCTTTGCTGGAGCCGTAGACAGATAGGGGGCTAAAGGCTTCATCCTCAAGATGGGGACTGTGGGTACCATCAAAAACATAATCCGTTGAGATGTGGACGAGAGTCATATCGTGTTGTGCGGCTACTGCTACTAGATTGCCAACTGCGTCAGCGTTTACGGCCCAGGCTGCCGTGCGACCCTCCGGTGTTTCAGCACCATCTACGTTGGTATAGGCGGCGGCGTTCAGTATATGCGTGATGCCAGACCAATCGTATGCCTCCAGAGAGGCTTTATCCGTTATATCAAGCTCACCAACGTCGGCAAATTTTGCGTCAGGATATTGTTTGCGTAGTGCTGTACCCAACTGACCCTTTGCCCCAACAATGAATATTCTCATAACGTCAAAATTCCATGGGGGTTACGTCTTGGAGTAGTGGGTGGGCAGCGTCTTTGTCTGAGAAAATTGCCTGGGCCTTTGGGATGGGCCATGCGATATCCAGAACATGATCAAAGAGATTCACGAACGTGTATTTGGTTTCAGGCGACCAATGCTCGTTAACCAAATAAGTGTAGGTAACATTTTCCTCCAAAGTTTGGTAGCCGTTTGCTACGCCACGTGGGACAAACACTGCCTTGTCAGGTGTGATTTCCATTGTGAAGACTTTTCCAAAGCTTGGGCCTTTTCGTAAATCTACCCAAGCGCCAAAAACACTGCCATTGGCCACAGATATAAACTTTTCCCATGGTTCGGCATGCAGACCTCGCGTGACACCCCTCTCGGCATTGTACGAAATATTGTTTTGTACGATTTCAAATTTGGGGAGTCCAAGAGTCTCCAATTTTTCTTGCTGGTAATTTTCTTTAAACCAGCCTCGATTATCGCCATGCACGACAAGATCAATTACATAAAAACCTGGGATATTAATTTCGCGGATAGATAAATCTGACACTATCTTCCCAGTTCCTTGTACTTATTTTCGGTGGCTAGTTTTTGAGGCTTCCACCATGTTTCATTGTCCTGGTACCATTTGATTGTATCGGTCAGACCGGCTTTGAAATCTGTATATTTTGGTGTCCAGCCTAGTTCTGTGCGGAGCTTGGTCGCATCTATGGCGTAACGTAGGTCGTGCCCCGGACGGTCGTTGACATGATCGTAATCTTGGGTATTTTTGCCCATAAGCTCCAGGATTAATTCGACTACCTGTTTGTTGTTCTTTTCACCTTCGGCACCAATCATGTAAGTTTCACCAATTTTGCCGTGTTCCAGAATGGTAAGAACGGCGGATGAGTGGTCTTCTGTGTGTATCCAGTCACGGACGTTTTGTCCACTACCGTAGAGTTTTGGTTTGCGCTCTTCCAGTATTTCGGTTATTTGTCTTGGGATAAATTTTTCTACGTGTTGATAAGGGCCGTAATTGTTAGAACAATTTGAGATTGTAGCTTGTACTCCAAAACTGCGTACCCAAGCTCGAACTAGCATGTCTGAACCGGCTTTGGTGCTGGAGTAGGGGGACGACGGATTGTACGAGGTGGTTTCTGTGAACTTATTAGGATCATCCAGTTCAAGATCGCCATAAACTTCATCTGTGGAAATATGGTGGAGGCGTTTGCCGTGCTTGCGGACAGCCTCAAGAAGTGTGTATGTGCCGACAATATTAGTGTCTAGAAACGGGCGGGGGTCATGTAGGGAATTATCGTTATGCGATTCGGCGGCAAAATGCACTACCAAATCCGTGTTACGAAAAAGCTTGTCAACTAGCTCACTATCACAAATGTTCCCAACAACCAGTTCTACTTGGTCTGAATTTAGCCCGTTCAGGTTTGCTTTGTTGCCGGCATAGGTTAGCGCGTCCAGTACTGTGATGTGCCAATCCGGTCTTTCGCGGTTTATATAATGAACAAAGTTTGATCCTATAAACCCTGCGCCACCAGTTACGAGTATTCTCATAGTATCAATTATAGCAACAATTACTCTTGAATGAGGTTTGTGACTTTTGCAACGAGTGCGTCAAGTTTGTCTTTGGTTTTTGCTTCGGCATTTAGCCTCAATAAGGACTCGGTATTGCTTGGTCTGACATTGAACCAACTATCATTGAAATTAATAGTCAAACCATCTAGCCAGTCTTGATCACCATCAGTAAATGATTGAGATATTTTGTCCATGACAGCCTGTTTGTTTTGTGCTTCAAAGTTGGTTTCGTTGATTTGTATATATGCCCTTCGAAATGGCGCGACAAGGCTTGAAAGTGCTTGCTTGCTCTGACTGAGTATGTGTAGAGCTATAACGGCGGCGATTAGACCACTGTCTGCCATGAAGTTGTCTTTGAAGTAATAATGTCCACTATGTTCACCCGCGAATTCAGCGTTGTTTGAGCGCATATCAGATTTGATGAACGAATGCCCAACTCTAGTTCTAATAGCCTTACCACCCCCGCTGGTTATGGTATCTACAGCTGCTCTGCCACATATGGCATTATGTAATATTGTCGCTCCAGGTGATTTGGCAAGAAAATATTGCGCCAATAGTGCGGTCATTACAGTTCCAGATAATACTTCACCAGTCTCGTCTACTAGTACCGCGCGATCTCCATCACCATCGAAGGCAATACCGGCATCACATTTTTGATCGCGTACGACTTTTTGCAAATCAACTAGATTTTTTGGTTCTAACGGGTTTGCAATGTGGTTGGGAAATGTGCCGTCAAGCTCAAAGTACATCTCTGTAACTTCGAATGGTACAAATGGTTCAAGCTCTGGAAATATTTTGCCCGCCATGCCATTCCCCGCATCAACGGCGATTTTCAGTGGGAGCAATGTATCGATATTAATGAAGGATAGTACGTGCGTAATCCAGTCTTCGGTAAGATCTTTTTGTTGTACTTTGCCTAGCATATTAGTGGTGGGTAGATTATTTGCTTGTACGGCATCACGGATCTCAAATAGTCCTGATTCTTCTCCGACCGGCTTGGCATCTTCGCGACAGAATTTGATTCCGTTATATTCACCAGGATTATGGCTGGCCGTTATCATAGCACCCCCAGCTAAACCGTAGTGGCCAACAGCGAAATAGATCATATCACTAGTAACCTCGCCGATATCCCATACATCACGACCCTGCGCGGTGAGACCCGCAATAATTGCCTGGGCTAGTTCCGCGGAATCTGGACGCATATCACGCCCAACAGCAACAACACCCTTGTTAGGTAGCCATTGTCCGAACGCTTGTCCGATCGACATTAATGTTTCGGAATTTAGTTCCTCCCCAACCTTCCCTCGTACGTCATAGGCTTTAAATATTCGTTCTAGAATTGAGTTGTTCATTGTCTCGTTCATCCTATATTAATAGGTGTAGTATAGTTTGGCTGGTCGCAGATGACCAGTTTTGTTATCATTACGTTATATGATTGTAATTATTATAGCGGGTGGTTCTGGTACAAGACTGTGGCCATTATCAACGCCTACGTATCCGAAACATCTGCTAAGACTTACGGACGAGAATAGCTTATTGCAAAATACCTACCAGCGCGCAAAAATGCTGACAGATGATATATATGTTATTTCGGAGGCATCGCATTCTCATCACGTTGCTGAGCAATTACCGGATCTTACGGCAGAATCTATTATCGTGGAGCCGGGTAGACGGGGGACGGCATCATGTTTATTGGCTGCTCTTGCAATAATCAAGAAACACAAACATGATCCAAATGAACCCATAGTGTTTATGCACGCCGATCATCATATACGTGATAGCGCAGGGTTCTCGCAGTCATTATTATTAGCCGTTGAAGATGCTCAGAAATACAAACACATAGTTTTGTTGGGGTTGGTACCGACCTATGCCGCGACTTGCTATGGGTACATTGAATATGGCGATAATATTGATGATGTCCTTTATAAAGTTAAACATTTCAAGGAGAAACCCACTCAGGATATGGCAGAGGCTTATCTAAAACAGGGTAGTTATTTTTGGAACATGGGGTTTTTTATAGCATCACTTGAGGTTTTTGAGCAGAATATACGTACTTACGCACCGAAACTTTGGCAAAATTATACAAATCTTCTTGCTGCCAAAACTCCTGCGGAGCATGATCAACAGTATTTATCATTTGACAATGAGGCTGTAGATATGGCTTTAATTGAACGAGTTGACGGTTTATTGGTTCGACAAGGAGCGTTTGATTGGATGGATGTAGGATCATATCCAGAAATACATGTCATCAATGAACATGATGGAGTGGGCAATACTTTGCAAGGAAAGGTTAATATTGAATCCGTAACTAATAGTTTAGTTCGTAATGATACAAATATTCCCCTTGCGGTTATAGGACTGGATAGTGTAGTTGTCATCAGTACTGAGGATGGTATTTTGGTAGCACATAAGGATCATGCTCAAAAAGTTGGTGACGTTTCCAAACGATTCTGAGACACATAGTTATTCCACGGTGACGGATTTGGCTAGGTTTCTGGGGCGGTCTACGTTTAGGTTT
>CAYGIR010000047.1:0-7474 GCA_964349985.1 uncultured Candidatus Saccharibacteria bacterium | reverse complement strand
ACCTCACCGCCCCGAAGATTGCGACCTAATTGTTCGCCGAGTTTCTCGGTTGCGCTGGAATCGTTTAAGTGCATTGTGCGCGTCGTGTCGATACTCATACAGGGCATATAGTAGCGTGATCGCACCAACCCCAGCAAGTATTCCCGGATGGATTGTGGGCGGTAATTCTTCCGGGTCTTCGTGACTCTGTGTCGATGGCGTGGCTGCCGTTTTGGATGTTTTGGGTGTTTGAGACGATTTGGCAGTTTTGGCGGAGGCGACTTTGGCTGTTGCTTTTGGTTTGGAAGCTTTAGTTACTGCTGCTTTCTTGACCGCGGGGGCTTTTGTGCTGGCGACTTTTAGAATTGGCAATGCTAGCTCGTTGGGAGCATTCGGAGTTGGTTTTGTTGTCCATTGCCAAGCACCATTTATCAAAGCCCAGGCATCGCCGTCATTGGCGTCATCGTAGACATTCGTCTGCGCTACCACCACCCCACTAGTATCGAGTAACCTTGCCTGTCCGCCACTGTTGGACAAAATCGCACCAGTTTCTGAAATAAAAAATGATTTATGCTCGTATGCTGCTAAATTGGTGTCAGTAAATGTATGGCTATAACTAAACGTATTGCCAGTTTGCAATTTGTAGCCTGTTAAATTCAACGGCTGGTCATTTGGGTTATATAACTCTACATATTCATCAGTACTGTCGCTAGCCGGTGAAGCAGGGTTTGGTAACAATTCGGTAATCTGCGGTGGTAATTGGGTATTCTGTGTTTCTGTCGGTGTTTCGGTGGACGGAGCGATTGTATCATAGGGAAGTTCCGTTGATGGTTCAGCATCAGGCAAAACATCCGGGTCGGCAATGGAAGGTACGGGCTCTGGCTCGGGTTCTGGTTCTGGTGGTGGTGGTGAGGGAAGTAAAATCGTACTTTCTGGGCTAGGATCATCATGCATCCACGTAGGATCAACTATTATATATTTCCCATCCGTATCTTTTGAACGACTAAAACTTTGGGTTTTTGTTATGTTACATGTCGTATTTACCTGAGTACAAATATATTGGATGGGAGCAATCACTGGTAATGTACTCGCCCAGGCGAATTGATCAATTATATTGCCCGTTAAGCCCGTAATTTGTATTGTCCCGCCCCCATCATTCAAATTACTAAATGGAGATTTGATGGAATTGGGCAGATTCGGATCTAGATCTTCTCTGGCAAGCACTAAACTTTTACCAGCGGGCAATAGCCCGTCAGCAATAACCGATGCTTTAGTGGAATCGAAAATGGGCGGTAACGTACTTGTAAAATTTATGAAATATTCATTAAGAGATACGGGCTCTGTCCCAGGATTGTAAAGTTCAATAAATTCATCTAACCCAACAACGGGAGTTGAATCATTACGTACCTTGACTTCACTTATAATCAGAGCTGATAGGGGCTCGGCAGAAACACCGATGCCCATAAAAAACTGAAGCATGAATAACAAAACAAATAGTAAATGCAAAAACCGTAAGCGGTAAAACATTACTTTAGATTTTACTAAAAAGTTAGTTTATGGCAAATACTTATCCACATGATTTATAATTAGATCATGTTGCAACTCAGTTCAACAATAGTCAATCAAGGTGTTGTGTCACTGCGCACCGGTGGCAGAGTCGCATCTGGCACAGAACCTATCATTAACCCAAATAATCTCAAAATCGAGGGCTTCTACTGCGATGATAGATTTGATCATAACAAACTGGTTCTGCTAGCACAGGATATCCGTGATCACGCTAAACAGGGTTTTATAATCAATGATCACGAGGTTTTGGTATATCCTGATGAGCTTGTGCGATTACAAACTATTATGAAATTGCATTTCACTCTTATTGGCAAACCGATTGTAACGGTAGACAAGCAAAGAATTGGCAAGGTAGAAGATTACGCTATTGATGGTAATAGCCTATATATCCAAAAGCTTTATGTGACGCAACGGTTATTCAAGAGGTTTGGTAGCGGTAGCCTCAGTATCGACAGGAGTCAAATAGTTGAGATAACCGATCGAAAAATCGTCATCCAAGACCCCTTGAAGCCAATCAAGGAAACATCGCTCGCGGGTGCTCCTGCTTCTGCCTAAACTGATCCTAGCTCATCTAAGACGGCTTTGATGTAACCATAGGTGTAGCCTTGGCGTACCAGGTATTGCATAAGTTTTAGGTCATTTTGGTATCTAGTTTGTTGGCGTTTGCGTTCTATTAATTCACGTAAAACTTGCTGTTCATCGGTTGCATCAGCCTCCAAAACTTGTTGAATAATCTCATCAGCGACACGTTTTTGGCGAAGTTCTTGGGTCAATCGCCGTTTGCTGGTGGATTTTAATAATCGACGATTTTCTATCCAACGCCTAGCAAAATCTTCGTCATTGACATATCCATTTTTGCTTAACATGTTAAGTATTTTCTCTATTTGGTTGATGGAATAGTCTTTGCGCTTCAAATAATCCCGCATTTCCCATTCACTCCGAACGCGACGTATTATCAGGTTCAGCACCCTGTCATAACCCTTGTCTATAATTGCTTTATCTTTTAATTCGTCCAGCTCTGTATCCGTTAATGCCTGATTGATTTTGAGTTTGGATGCCAACAATTCATGCGCAGATAGAGAAAAGTCATACTTCCCATTCACATAAACCGAATACCGATCTGATCGCTTAATCTGCTGGCGAATTGACGTTATTTTCATTTGTTTTAGTAATAACGATTTATGACATCGCGTAAGTCTAATACAGGCTGATCCTCTGCGTCAACAATCTGAATCAGTGCGTACACTTTACGAATCCTTGGCTGCGGTGGTCACTTTTTTGGCTATTTCTGCCAAGACTTTGGGGTTTTCTTCCAGATATTTCTTGGCTGCTTCTCGGCCTTGGCTGATTTTTTCGCCGTTATAGCTGAACCATGCGCCAGCTTTTTCAACTATGCCTTTTTCGGTGGCCAAATCTAAAATATCACCGCTGGCACTGATGCCTTGATTGTACATAATGTCAAACTCGGCTTGGCGGAACGGTGGTGCGATCTTGTTTTTTACCACCTTGACTCGTGTACGATTACCGATAATTTCATCGCCTTGTTTAATTTGGGCAATACGACGAATATCCATGCGTACGCTCGCGTAAAATTTGAGAGCATTTCCACCAGTGGTAGTTTCTGGATTACCAAACATAACCCCAATTTTCATGCGAATCTGATTGATAAATATAACTGTGGTGTTACTACGGCTAATTACGCCCGTAAGTTTACGCAGGGCCTGGCTCATCAGTCGAGCCTGCAAGCCCATGTGGCTATCACCCATGTCGCCCTCTATCTCTGCCCGAGGTACTAGTGCCGCGACAGAATCTATAACCACCAGATCAACCGCGTTACTACGAACTAGTGTTTCAACAATTTCCAGTGCCTGCTCACCATTATCTGGCTGGCTTAGTAACAAATTATCCGTATCCACGCCAATTCTTTGGGCATAGGCAGGATCCAACGCATGTTCGGCATCTATAAAGGCGGCCGTACCGCCTTGCTTTTGAATTTCAGCAATAACATGAAGTGTTAGGGTAGTCTTACCAGATGATTCGGGTCCGTATATTTCTACTACGCGACCCTTGGGAACGCCACCGCCAAGCGCAATATCAAGGCTCAAACTGCCAGTTGGAATACACTCCACTTGGACATTGGTATGCTCGCCAAGTTTCATAATAGAACCTTTGCCAAACTGTTTTTCGATAGTATCGAGAGCTAGGCCTAGAGCTTTAGCCTTGCCGGTTGGTTCATTATCAACTACTGGTTGCTTGTCTTTAGCTGTTGCCATACTAAACCATCCTCCTGTTATGTTCCTCAAGTATACTGGAGATATAGGTAGTGCCGCAATTACATTCTTTCAAGCACAAGCGGCTTACCTTATAATACATACCTGATGCGTCCCGTTAGAACTAATTTTAAGATAACGAGAAGTGCTTTTATGAGTAGGTTTATTAAATCTGATCGCAGGGAGTTCTAACGGGATGCGTATTTCAGATGCTCTAGTCGAAAAACTCCTGACTGATGCCGGTAAGGTCACCACCGAGCAGTTAAAGGATTTGCGCGCCCAAAAAACCGCCGAAAAAAAACCGCTCCAAGACCTCGTCATACAGGGGAGTATCGCCACAGAAAAAGACCTGACCAAATTGTATGCCCAGGAAATTGATATACCTTTCATTGAACTCAACGCCAAAGAAATCAAACGTGAGGTTTTGCGTCTAATCCCAGAACGTATTGCCAGACAATATAACGTCGTACTGTTTGGGGTTGAAGAAGATGGTAGCAAACTACTGGCCATGGCAGATCCTGATGATATCCAGGCGATTAGCTTTTTGCAAAAACAGTTGGGCGATCAAATAAAAGTGTCTGTCGCGACAAATAGCAATATTCAAAACGCGTTAGACCAGTATCGAGGGACTATCGGGAATGAACTCACAAAAGTAGTTACAGCCGATGACGAGGATGATGAGACTGACGAAGAAATTGATGAAGCCGAGATAGCCGAAGACTCCCCTATCGCGCAGACCGTAAATCTTCTGATCGAATACGCCATACGCTCCGGAGCCAGCGATATTCATATTGAACCCCGCGAAAACTACGTAAGCATCCGTTATCGTGTCGATGGCATTTTGCGAGAAGCCAATAAACTACCCAAGAAAGTTCATGGTGCCTTGGTATCCCGTATCAAGATTTTGTCTAATCTGAAGATTGATGAACGTCGCGCACCACAGGATGGTCGTTTTAAAATAGAAGTCAGTGGTGGTGTCTACGCTCTGCGTGTATCAACCCTCCCTATTACAGAGGGAGAAAAAGTGGTCATGCGTATTTTGAATGAATCTTCCAAGGCGGCAACCCTGGAGGAACTGGGTTATTGGGGTATCAGTCTGGACAACATCAACAAAGCCATTGTTCAACCGCACGGCATGATATTGGTCACTGGTCCAACTGGATCGGGCAAATCAACCAGTCTATTTAGCACTCTAAGCCTTCTCAATAAACCAAGTATAAATATTTCAACCGTGGAAGATCCCGTAGAATATCGCATCCCGGGTGCTAATCAAGTTCAGCTTAATCCAAAAGCAGGTATGACTTTTGCTAGCGGGCTAAGGGCCTTGATGCGTCAGGACCCCAATGTGATTATGGTAGGAGAAATTCGCGATAGCGAAACGTCTGATATTGCCGTACAAGCCGCCCTAACCGGTCACCTTGTCTTTGCTACCCTTCACACAAACAATGCCGCGACTTGTTTGCCTCGTTTGCTGGACATGGGGATTGAACCTTTTCTGATCGCCAGCACCGTCCGTGCCGTGGTAGGACAACGCCTAGTTAGAAGACTTTGCGTAGATTGTCGCGAAGCCATAACTCCGGACACAGCGACCTTAAAACAAATTGCGGAAATATTTGAAACAGACAACAGTTCGGTCATGAAACATATACACCAGTTGGAACAACAAGCTCTGGATGGTGGGATTGGCAAAACAAATGTCGGCAAGAGCGTAGTAGATATTTCTGAATTATCGACAACAGAGACCAAAATTAACAGATTGTACAAAGCGCATGACGATGGCTGTGATAGTTGTGGCCACACCGGCTACAAAGGCCGAATGGGTATTTACGAGGTTCTAAGTAACTCTTTAGCCGTTCAAAAATTAATTGTATCAAATGCAACCAGTGATGAAATTCAAACACAAGCAGTCAAAGATGGTATGATCACCATGCAGGTTGATGGTTTTATAAAAGCTCTCAGAGGGCAAACTACTATCGAAGAAATTCTAAGGGTAACTAGCGAAAAATGATGCATAAGGACGCAAGGTATGAGGTGATGGGTATACTGGGATGAAATTCGCCTATACTGCGACAACAAAGGATGGTAAAACCATACAAGGTACGGTTGATGCAGTTGATCGGAGTAGCTTGGTAGCGAGTCTAAACAAGCAAGGTTTAAGACCTGTGGTCGTAAAACTGTCCGGAGTCAAAAATACCAAGAAAAAACGTGGCAAAAAGGTAAAGCTCAAGGAACTGGTCATATTCACGCGACAGCTTTCTACGATGATTTCAGCCGGAGTATCGCTGACTCGATCACTATCGACTATGCAGGGTCAAACAGAAACGAAATATTTCAAAGAGGTCATAGGTAGTATTACCAAAGATGTAGAGGGCGGTATGGCGCTCGGCGATGCATTTTCTAAATTTCCTAACGTGTTTTCAGAAATTTACATCAGTATGATTCGTGCCGGCGAAGCAGGTGGGATTTTGGATGAAATCCTAAAACGCCTTGCCAGCCAAGTGGAACAAGATGCCAGTATGCGCAAAAAAATAAAAAGTGCCATGATGTACCCGATTGTCATCCTGGGTATTACTGTGGTAGCGTTTTTTGGAATTATGATTTTTGTGATCCCCAAGATTGGTGCTATCCTAACAGACCTGGGAGGACCAGATGCCAAACTGCCAATCTATACCCAAATCATGCTGGATATGAGTGATTTTATGCAACATAACGCTATATTTGTAGGAGCATTTGGCTTTGGTGCAGTCTATTTATTACGACGCTACATAAGAACACCTAAGGGTAAATTTCATTTCCATGCCCTGCTTTTACGCATACCTGTCATAAAAGGTTTGATTACAAAAATAGCTATTGCTCGTTTCTCACGAACCTTCGCATCGCTAATGTCAGCCGGTGTTAGCGTATTGGATGCTCTGGAGGTAACAGGTGGCGCAATTGGCAATAAAGTTATCGAAAAAGAGCTCAAAGAAGCTGCCGTCGCTGTCAAAAACGGTAAACAATTAAGCGAACCCTTGTCAGCCAGTCATCATTTTCCACCAATAGTAGGACAGATGTTGGCTGTTGGCGAAGAAACTGGGCAGATTGACACCATATTAGTTAAAGTAGCTGATTTTTACGACGAAGAAGTCGAAACAATGATTGATGGACTGAGCGCATTGATTGAACCATTGATGATTGTGGTACTTGGTAGTATTGTTGGTGTCATTGCAGCAAGCGTTATGGGACCAATTGCGTCACTAAGCCAAAACATCGGTAGTTAGGGGTACTATAATGACCATGAAGTCTTTGAAAAATCACGGCTACACAATCGTTGAATTGTTGATCGTGATTATTGTCGGAGGAATCATACTCACCGGAGCCCAGGTATTAGTCATATCTCACTCTCATTTATCTCAGCGTACCAGAGATGTTGTGGTGGCCAATGCCTATGCTGAGAAAAAAATAGAAAGCTTGCGTAGTGCCGGTTTTTTATCTCTCAGCGATGGTGCTATAGACATCGCTGGTGATTTGCCCACGGAGCTTAAAAATCCTCGGGCTGGCACGCTAACCATTAGTACTCAGACCGCCGCCATCAAACGAGTTGCACTATCAATAACCTACAACGACCAAGGGACGGCGCGGAATTATCAATACACAACATATATAGGGGAATTGGGTGT
>CAYGIR010000046.1:1438-8054 GCA_964349985.1 uncultured Candidatus Saccharibacteria bacterium | reverse complement strand
TTTTAGGCTGGTAAATTTCTGTCTGGGATAGGTACTTCGATTACATACTCTCTAGGTTCAGTACCCGTATAAGGTACTTCGTGTATGATGACCATTCTCGTGGTTAGTTTTATTCTTGTCGGATCTGTACGTTCTGCATTTTCATCATTAGTATATTGTGGTGGTAAAATTTCCATTATTCTAACTCCGTTATATTAAAAAATCAGGCTGTTGAAGCCTGATTGGTTGGGCTGTGCTGATCCCGCTTTAGGCGGGAGAGGCTTCAACAATTGTGAAGCACAGCCCTGGTAGGCTGAGTAGAAGTTGCGTGCGACAGTTGTTGACCCTTAACATTACAACAGCCTAACATAACAAAAAGTTGTTGACAAGCAATTGGTTCAGGTGTAGAGTTTGTTTCATGATAAGCGTATCCAATATTATTACCAAGTGCACAGGCTCCCGAGCGAGCTATGTGTTCCTCATGGTCAAATAATATTGGAGTCTAGCGTTTAGCAAATACACACTCAAACAAGTAAACCGGACTCCACAAACGAGTCTGGTTTTTCGTTTTTACAAGTAAACCAATTAAAGAATAAATTATCATGATTAAAACAACCTATACACCGAGGCATCCTGAAAATAGCGACCATTCAATATGGCCACCCGTAGTATCTAGTGTAACTGATTCTAGGTCGAACCTGTGGAAAGAAGCGCACGATAGGGTCGCAAGATTCGCCAAATTTTTGGAAGACGCGCGAGCATACAGGGCAGATGCCGATCCCAGATCAGATAATGGATTATTACCCAAAAAAGCCCATAGCAGTTTCGTGATCAACGGGTTTAACACCCGTGAGACGGAGTTACATAGTTTGTTCTTGGGTGGGCTGATGGAACTCGACGAAGTTAAATTGACAGAAGTGGCAAAATCTGAGGACCCTATAGTGTGCAGTGATGTCGATGGATTGTCAGTAGCACTATACAACGACTCGAAGGGCTTCTTCATAGCCCGGCAAACTATATTTTATGATGGAATCCCCGCAGAAAGCCCTCAATTGGCACCACAATTTGTTGATTATCTTGCTGGCAACCTAGCCGAGTTTGATAACAGCGTTAATTTAGTTGCTGAAGCTTGAACTGGGTGGCACGTTCGGCGGCCAGGCGTGTTAGTTCAGGGTCTTCATCCTGATTTACGAACCTCATTGCCTCTGCCATAAGAGGGTGAACTTCTGCAAGTTTTTCGTGCATTTGGTGTACAAGTTTTCGATATCCTGGATGCCCTTGCGGTGTGGTGCGTAACTCATGAATATGAAACGCCTCTCGGGCATTATAAGTAACTTTCCAGCGCATCCGATGACCCAATAACGTGGCATACTGAGCTTCCAGTGCGTATCCGGCAGATTGGAGCTTACTGTAAAGTTCCAAACTTAGATCAAAGCATTTTTCGAACATTTCCGTTAAACCAGCGTCCTCTACGAGCTTGGGGACTTCATAGCCATAGCGAGGGGATAAGAGTTGCCAGTTCATATCATCGACCATCCGGTGGCGTTGTAAATCCCTAAATATCCCATAATCACAGACCAGATCCCAGCTGTAATGAGCTTTTTCTATGGCTCGGCCGGGTTTATGACGCCTGTTGAGACGCTCTCCCATGTAGGCTCCAAAAACCTCTTCCTTTTTGGCCATTGACCATTTTGTGACTTGGGCTTGGAGGTCTTTGAGTGGCAAATCACTATGTTCGTAGAGCATGTCTGCCACTAGATCTAGTTCGTTGCGAGGCCAATATGACATTAAATGTACTGGCTCGGTTTCGCTCGAGTGGTTATCGGGCAAGTATTTATTGGCGAGTTCAGCTACGGCATGCCTTGTGTTGGCATTATAGGCTATAGTAGCTCCGCCTCTCTCTGGTTTATCTGCTCGCTCCAAGAACGTTGGAATAACTTTGCGCCCTTCTTGAAGTAGTTGATTTCCAACTACGACCGCTTCGGGCAAATCATCACCCAAAAGGTGCATAATAAGACTTTCCAGAGCCTGTCCAGAAGCATATATTCCAACGGTTGCTGTGGTTGCGACGGGCAAAACGGCTCGCACCACGTCACAAGCCTGTGCTCGCGTCGCGCCTTGCCATGCTATGTCTCGTTCTGTTTTGGGCACACTAGATTTATCCCGAACGTATAGTGTAAGTTTATGAACCATATCCGAATATAGACCAAATATTTCATCTAAAGTTGAGGTATAGGCTTTTTTGGTTTTTATATCGAAATCCCCTGGAATGTGATATTTATAATTACCGTCCTTGCCAAGTTTGTCAAAATAAATATAACGCGTAGATTGCTCCAAGTAAGCGGCAAGTCGGCCCCACTCAAGTTTTTTTGTCAATAAATTACTAGCATTTTCAACGACTAAATGCGTACCAACTAGTTGTTGGACCGAATCGTCTCCGAAGGCGGTTATAACTCGCTGGATCAATTTTTCGTCTTTGCCCGCCGCCGCTGCAAACTCGTCAAGAATTGTTATACGCATATCATCGGCACGTCGTGATAGTCGTGCCATAGCGGCGGATATAGTAATTGGGCTGAGGTTGTCCTTGAACGCGTACACATCACCGTCTGGGTTGGTTACGCTTTGCTCTAAAAATTCTTTGCCGGCAGGAGTTACATTAATATTATCTTTGGTGTGTTCAAGATATGGATTGATAGAAGTACTGACGAATTGTTTGGGAGCTGTTTTTGCCTCCTTGCTTTTAGCGTTATGAGCCATCGGTAACGGCTTGGATGGCAATAATGGATCAAGCGTTTGCCATAACAAATTATGTACCGCGTCTTTGTCCATCAATTTATTGCTACGAACACAATCAATTCGAGTAAAATCTTTGGGGAATAATTGACACATGTCATCGTAAACCTCCACGGAGCGTTCCATATGATTCAAATCAGCCTCGTGCAGATCGCGTTGCTTCTCCGTATAAGCCCGAGGCTCCTTCTGATCTACCAGTTTCTGAGCGATATCTGCTGGCACGCGTAATACGATGGAATTGTCGGGTCTTGGGATTTTTAGCGTTTCGAACTCGAGATTATCCAGCCATATGAAAAATCCTCGTCTCTGTTCGACATTATTAAATTTTGTACCTTGATGCGCCATATTGCTCCCCGTAAAACGATTGGCGAGTACTATATGCCCATTCTCAAGGGCCTGACGAATTTTTGGAGCCGCTTGGTAGCGATCCAGCGCGTAAAAAAGCGATCCAGTGTATGGTCCCACATCATCCGCAGAACCATAGTTGCCATTCAGGTATTGCCGGACAAAATATGATGATTCCTGATCATACTGTGGAAAATCAAATGTAGAAACTTCGTATCCTTCGTCTCTAAGACGTGTCGCGAGTTTTTCAAATTGCGTGCCTTTGCCCGATCCATCAGTGCCTTCGATGGCTATAAACGTGCCTTTAGCTTGATCATTTGGAGCCATCATCGGACTTTTAAACCTTTGATTGCCTCCGGCATTTTTCTGGTGTCTTGATAGGCTCGGGGTAGCATCTGCTGCGGTTTCCAATTGGCAATAATCGCTGGTAAATCCTGACTATCGCTGGTTTGATACTTGCCGCTAAGCTTTTTGTATTCACTATCAACCGGTCCGGTTTCATAAAAAACCATCTGGGCAATTCGCTCTCCGACAGGAAGCACGACGCTCTCATGCTCGTTCATATTATATATTTCCATGGTCCAGCGATTGATATACCCCGGGTCGCCCCAGCCCGCATCCAGGCATACGGCAACGCCATTCCTACCCCAGGTACTCCTGGCTTGCATAGTGCTGGTGCCAGGTGCTTTGATACCAATAAATTCATGGGTATGACCCAAAATACGTTCTTTTGGTCGTAGAACAATAATCGGTTGGTCGGGGGAAATGTTTACGAATAATTTGCGGCCGTGCTTATCAGCCCATTCCCGATGGATCTCGGCTCGCATAATTGTACTAAAATATTGATTGACAGAATCTTCATCAAAAGGATTATAAAAGCCACCTTGGCTTGGTCTTTCTGTACGATAATACCATTCGCCCAATGTTACATCTATACTGCTACCAGCAATGTGTTCAGCCACATATGGGTGGTATACAATATGTCCCCGCTCAATAGCCGCCTTTATTTGTATATTACTATATACACTCATAGTCCCTCCAACATACATTGTACAAAATGGTTTGAACCATATACAAGGATATGTGGAAATATTACACCATTACATGGGTTTTGCACTCGTTAATATTAATCAAAAGCACCAACCTCGTATCTTAGACTACGGCGGTGTGATAATCTCTTTCGAGGTGACCGGATTTGAGATCAGCATAAAATCGATGGGTAAATTGCCTGACATCAGCGACTGTGCCGTTACTCATGATCGTGCAATCTACCTGTATATTTTGCCGTTCTCGTTCGGTCGGATCCAGCATATCGCTTTGCAAGTGCCCAGGACGGTAGACCTTGACTATAATTGCGCCGGCGCCTCGCAGAATGGCAGCATCAGTCGGATATCGTAATCCTCCAACAATGCACAGCTGACAACCAGCTGTTGCTGCCTGTCGTATGCGTCGTACAACTTCGTTGTACCATATGCCACTGTCGATCTTTTGAACCAAATAGCCACCAAGCCATTGTAATAATGGTCGATAGCTTTCTTTGTTATCTTTATCAATGGGTTGATGCATCAGTTCCGGATTGCGCTGGAGATTTTCGACGTGCAATATCAGTTTTTGATACTCAATAGGGTGTTCTTCCATTGATTTTTGATCTAGTTTTATTTGGTCGATGGTCGTGCGGACATGAATAATATCAAACAAAATAGGTGGCAAGGCTCTAAGCCAGTTATTTAGCCCTTCGACATTATACGGGTCTGGAATGTCTGTCAAAGCACGCTGTAAGGCATTGGCAACCTCGGCAATAATCAAAGATGATTCAAGATGTACAGTAGAAGACTCTAGCTCTGTCAGCGCATCCGCTAGTGTGGTTTTGCCATGACCAATTGGACCGGTCATTCCTAGTATAATCATTACAATAATTGTAACTGATATATTGGACTTACGCAAAACTGCCGATTCATAAAACTATTTAGGCTATCGTATTATTAAACGAAGATGAGGCTTTGTTATAAAAACTACACCCTTAATTTGTTTATTGCTCAGTTTGATCAGGTGCGTGTGCTGATGCGGTACAGATTTTGCGGTAGATTTTGGTGAACGAGCCCATATTCCGTATCCAGCCGATTCATATTGGCTGATCAGCTTTACAAACTCAAGGGCGGCACTGGCAGGCAAATCCGCTAGAGTTTCGGTATGCATTTTTGGAATTAGCATCAGGTGATCTTCAACGCTTTGATTATCCCAGACCGTATATGGAAAAATGTTATGAATCACCCTGAAGTATTTAGATTCAGATAGTTGTTGTTCACTCTCATGGGATATTTCACAAAATACACAATCTTTCCTAATACCAGTGGAATATTTAAGATACGCCACGGCTTGTTTACGACTACGTTGCGCTGTCATGTTGGTATCTATAATTCGCTGGTGTTAACGGGGATACTAGGGCCCATGGTTGTGGCTACATGAGCAGACCTGATGTAGATTCCCTTTAGGCTGCTTGGTTTGTTGGCTTTAATTGATCGTAGAATTGCTTGAACATTTTGCATTAGCTTATCAGTGCCGAAACTAACCTTCCCGAAACCAACATGAACGTTGCCAGTGCTATCTATACGGTATTCAAGACGACCAGCTTTAGCTTCTGTCACGGCCTTTGCGACATCATTGGTAACCGTGCCACTTTTTGGATTGGGCATTAGACCTCTAGGACCTAGTAATCTGGCATATTTGCCCAGCTTGGGCATCATGGCTGGCGTAACAATAAGAATGTCAAAATCAATAATCCCCTTTTCTAGTTGTTGCAAAAACTCATCGCTGGCAGCCATATCCGCGCCAGCATCTCTAGCGATCGGCAAAATATCATCATTCCCAAAAACAGCAACTTTGACTGTTTTACCAGTTCCAGCTGGTAAAACCAGTGTATCGCGCAAATTCTGATCCGCCTGCCGGGGGTCCAGACCGAGTCGAATATGAAGTTCTACAGTTGCGTCGAATTTTACTGGGCTAGTTTTTATCGCCAGTTCCACCGATTCTTCTAGGCTGTATACTTTTCCGATTTCAATTTGCTCCGCGACTTTTCGGAACTTCTTGCCTTTTCGCTCAAAAATAGTGCGTGTCGTGGTGTTGCGTGTTGGCGTATTAGAATGCTTATCGGTGCTTTCGGTGGCGTTTTGAACTTTTCGGACTTCTTTGGCTTGTTTTTCCTCGGCAATTTTGATGGCTTTTTCACTTCGTTTGCCTGCTTTTGCAAGAGGCTTCTTGGATGATACAGCTACAGTCTCCTCCGTGTTGACAGTCAGCTCCTCCTTCTCGCTAGCGATGATAGTTTGTCTGGGGCGTATGTCTTTAGTGATTTCCTGTTCAGTATTTTCGAATTCTTTCTTCTCAGCGCTTTTCATGGTATGTTCCTTTCGTGGTGCATGCCCAAGTATTCATCAGAAATACCAGGTCCCACAAATTAGATTATTTTTCTAAATAAACGACTTGGACTTCCCCAGTAACT
>CAYGIR010000046.1:0-1338 GCA_964349985.1 uncultured Candidatus Saccharibacteria bacterium | reverse complement strand
TGACCGCCCTTTAATTTCATCTTCAAATTCGCTGTAATTTTCTTTGCCACTTAGAATATCTCCGTATTATTTATTATGCTATGACGTTTATATAGTGTAAATGTTAGTAGTTTGAAGCTGGCTACACCATGTTATACGTCGAACAAACTCATGTGGCATAAGGCCACCAGCGCGTAACTGAACAAGTGTACTACATTATACCCCTGTTGTCTAGACACGCTTGACTTGTAGCCCGTCCAACTCGACGGGTGTCTCCCGCCCAAACATATTTACCAGAACCTTGAGTTTGCCCTTTGTTTGGTCAACATCGCTGACACTGCCATCAAAGCCCTTGAAAGGTCCGTCAATAATATTAACAACCTCGCCAATCTTATAATCAATTTTGTGTTTTGGTTCATCGCGGCCCATACGCTTCATAATTTTATCAATTTCCTCGATACTGATAGGTGTTGGCTCACTACCGCTACCAACAAAACCCGTAACAGATGGCGTATTACGAACAATGTACCAGGCATCTTCTGTCATCTTGACTTGTACCAGTACATAACCCTGAAATATCCGTTTTTCAACGACTTTGCGCTTGCCATTTTTTACTTCAATCATTTTTTCTTTTGGCACGAGGACTTGGATGATTTTGTCCTTCATGTCTAGGCTTTCCGTGCGTTGTCGAATACTTTCGGCTACTTTTTCCTCGTATCCACTGTAAGTGTGAATTGCATACCATTGTTTAGTTGCGTCGTATCTTTTGGTCATAATTGAACTCCTTTCTTGGTATCGGTTATGATCAGGGTTAGGCTAGTTTTATATCTCTCTGAGGCTTGCGTACTGTGTAATGTCGTATGAATTCTCATTTCAGTATTAAACTCTTAAAGACTTTGTCCAACCCATAATCGGCAAGCGTGATAATGGTGCCAAAGAATAACGAGAATATGAAAACCGCCAAGGTAAGTTTAAGGGTCTCTTTGTTGTTAGGCCATTGAACTAGTTTAAGCTCCTGGAAACTTTCCCGAAAATAATTGGGGGTTATCTTGCGCTTCTTGTTTAAAAAACGTCCATATTTGTTATCTGGGATTGGTAAATAATACTCCTTGCGTCCTATGCGCGCGATAGTCCTGATGGGTCGAGCGGCCTGGTTACCAGCTTGGCGGATACGACGGACTTTTTTTGGCGTGGTTGCCTTCTCTGCTCTTTCACGAACGGTTTCCGACTTCTTAATTTGTCGCTTTTTCGTTGCTTGCTTATCTACCGCCACTAGATGCTCCTAAAACTTAAAAACCTACCATATAGGTAGGCTCGTTTCAGATGTCAATATATCACATCATATAAAATAAGTAAACT
>CAYGIR010000045.1:0-8120 GCA_964349985.1 uncultured Candidatus Saccharibacteria bacterium | reverse complement strand
GCAGAAATAGTAGCCGAAACCCTGGCATCTAATCCCCAAACGTAATACTATGTAGACCAGAAATGACTGGCGACGAAATGCTCAAAAAATTACGAGCAATGGATTCTCCAGCCACTAGCAGTGCCGTGGCGCCAATCTCGTTCTCCTTTTTCAAGAGGCTTGCTTTAAAAGCGCTGGCATGTCCAAATCCGTAGACCTTCCATCCCTACCAAGCCTCCCCACCATCCTCCCCCGCCACAGGTAATTAGATAATAACGTTTCTCTAAGTTCAAACACATATTAGACTCTGCAGACTAAACTAAGCAGGGTCTTTTCATGCAACAACTGTACGTAGATGGCTTCATTAAGCGTTATGCTCGTAAGGCAATGTATATACAAGACATAACCCGTCACCCATATAAACACATTATTGAGCATAGACTCAAGATAATAACGTTCTATGACGACTATGGAGCTACTGCTGCCACCAGAGCCTTTAGCGTTAGCCGAGCCACTATCTACAATTGGAAGAGTCAGCTAAAAGCTAACCATGGTCGGTTGAGTGGTTTAGCTCCCGCTAGCCGCCGTCCCCACACCATGCGAGGTCCAAGCGACTACCAGTGGCACAAAGCCCAGATCATGGCTATGCGTGAAGCCCACCCAGGACTAGGTAAAGACAAGCTAAAGGTATTGCTAGATGAGGACTGTGTTGATCCTTCTGCTGTAGCCTACAAAAAATGATCCGAGAAAAAGAGAACAAAAAAAATCACAAATGCAATGGTCTCAGAGTAAACTGAATAAACAGTATAATTTTGCAACCTTTAGGGCTTTAGGCAAATTGTCTACTATCACTTTTTAAGCCAGTTATTGAATTTACATCCTCTATGGCTTTGTCTAGGCCGTGAGTAAAATTATCTATCTGTTGGTGTAGTGTTGGGTTTATCAAAAAAGACATAAGGTTGGCCGCAACAAGCAAAAGATCGTTTGATACTATTAGCCGGCCGGCTTCTCGCATATTATTTGATGGGATTAATAAACAATACCGCCTAAGAATCGGGTCACCAATTGCAGTGGTGATGTCCCTGGCAACAGTTAACCCTCCATTTTCTTTCGCACTTAGCGTTACAGCTTCGCGCGGATTATTTGGCAGCATGCCGTTAAACGTGGCTAGATTTCCTGCGCAAGATATCTTACCTAGTCCGAAGGCTAATGATTGAAGCTGATCGTAAACGCCTTCAGACGCGTAGAGTCTGTTCATCAATGAACCAAACTTGATGTTTTGTTCTGGTAAGAGTTCAAATCCTAAATTAGTCATAAATGCCTCGATATCGCTTATACTATTATATAACAAATTATCAAAATATGTGTAATTTGTTCTGTTTAATGTTGTCCGGTGTCAATATTTGTCATGTCATAAACTCTTTCGCAACAATTGCTGCCACTGGCTTGAGCAGCTTCGTGCTTAGGGCATATATAGCAAAGCTTCCAGACCTCAGAGGGCAGATTATTAGCGTTTTCAACTACTTGCCCGCCAAGTTTTTTGAACAAGGGTGCGCTTTTGTCGCCGCTAAAAGCCACGATAAGTTCTGGGTCTAGTTCTTCCCTAGCTTGCTGGATAACGTTCTTAGTAAGGGTCGAGCCAATATTTAGTCGTCTCATATCCGGGTCAACCACAAGCCCGCCAAATTCTACAACTTTACTAGAGTACATTACCGTAATGGCTGCATACCCGGCAATGCCACCCCAAACGTACGCACCAACGGATAGATGGTGCCGCGCAATGCCTTCGGTGTTTAACTCTATCATTTCGGCGTAATTAGTCGACCAATCAGCCAATTTTTTGATGTCATCCGTGGCTGCAAGATCAAATTTTCTTAATTCGACCTGTGAGCCATATTCATTTGTTGATGCCATGTGTAAATTCCTTGTAAGTGTTTAACAATTTAGATTATTGGTTGCTTCTAATCCTTATCCGTAAAGTATTTGTCAACCAAACTTTTAGCTAAAATATAGTTACAATCAATGATGTTGAGATTTTGGGTATCCTTGCAGTGATCAATGGCAATAGGTAGTTCCGTACAGCCGGTGATAACCCCTCTTAATCCTCTTTTTTTAGCCGATACAAAAATACCTTTAAGAACTTCTGCGGCTTGATCCAACTTATAGGCCATAACCAAGCCGATAACTCGGTCGATCAACAACTGTTCTTCTTTGGTCGTTTCCTCAAAAGAAACACCGTAGCGCTTTAGGTAAGAATGGTACAGTTTTTCGATCTTGGAAGCATTAGAGGTCACCAGTAAATACTCTCCTGGGTAATTGGAAGCTTCTTTGGAAACTATATCTATCAGATTGACTAGTTTCTTTTTGGAGCCGACTTTTGTGCCATTAAAATGAATGTGCGCTGTATTGCAAGCCACGCCAATCACGGTACAACCCTGATTTTCAAGATATTTTATTGCTTTAATAGTATCTTTTTCGAAAGCTTTATTGATGGTGCCTAAATTATCCACGCCTTTGGTCCCATGGTTAACTAGCAAGACATCGGGGTATTCGTGGTCTTCGCTAACATTGTAATTTTGAGCGGCATATTTAAGTATTTTTTCAAAAGTATTCGAGCCTGCTAAAGGCCCTGTGCCAGAAACTAAACCTATCAATGGTTTTAGGTTTAATTTAGCCATTACTTAATCTCATCATAATTTGATTGAACATAAAACTTAATATCTTCCATTTAAAAAGCCCCTAGCGGTTACAGGGGCTGCTAAGGCTTTATTATCTACTGCATCTTCAAGAACAGCCCCCGTAAATACGGTTGCTACGGCGCAAGTCAACTTTGGGACTGTAGACAAATAACATGTAGGTGATTGTATAGCATTATGGTTAAATTGGCAAGAAGTAATCACGATAGCATAACCACTTTTATCTTCTGTCGGGTTTACGATAAGCGTTATGGGCACCCACTGCTGTGACTTCACCAACATAGAGATTAAAATATGGCGCCACGCGAACATTTAAATGTTCGCGAATAATTTCTCTGACCTTACTTTGTTGGTTCTTATAACTAAAGTTTTGTCCATTTTGGGGATTGCGGGGCAAAATATTCATAATTCCAGCGCCTAAGTATCTAAATTTTAAGACAGTTAGAGCAGCGTCAAGCATTGAACAGCTAACCAAGTCTTCTTCTAGCCTGTGGAGTTCAATGTTGCGCCTACTGAGCAGGATACGATTTTCTGACGCTACAGAATCCTCGTCATCGCCAGTTTTTTTGCTAGCCATCGATGTCAAGTTTTGTTCATCGCCCATAAAGCCAACCATCGATTTTGCTAGGTCCAACATGTCCGCTTCCTTAATCAGCATTTCTGGCCGATAGCCTGCGCTTTGCGTCAAATCAATAAAAGCAGGGATATCCAATCTGTTATGATGTTGGCCGTCCTCCGGATCTGGGTTGTAATCATCAACAAACAGAACATGCCTGACGCAAATCCCTGAATCTTTAAGGCCCTGGGTTAAAACTGCTGCTTTTTGAGTCTGAGAAAAAATACTTTCGCGCAGCACAGGATTATCAAGGTCTTCATACATATAGACATGAGCAGCTTCAATAACCACGCTGGCCAAGCCAGCATTTTTAATTCGCCGTACAGCTTCTTGCATAGTCCTTTTTTCTTCACTGCTTATATCTACATATTTATAATCTTCCCGCGGACCATCAAGCAGTCCTTGCTGAGCCTCTTCCCATGCAGCAGGCAACGTGCCCTGGTAGTTTTCCGTCAGTTCAATCACTTTGTCGAAATTATTAAAGAATAAAGCTGTGTCTCGGCGAGAAATGCTCAATGGCCCCTTTGAGCCGGTCTTAATCGGATCCGAAGTTGGAATAACATCTATGATTGGATCAAACATTTCTGAATTGTCTTTTATTGCATTCATAGTTTATTTGTTAACATTGTTTAATTCTACTGCATTTGAAAAAAGATAACTGTAAATGTCGGCCGCTTTAAATACTGAACTAATTTCTATTTCCTCGTTAGGCATGTGGGCAAACTTTAACTGGCCGGGGCCAATTGTCACGCCCTCCTTACCAGCAGTCCTTAAAACCTCGCCCTCATCACCACCGTTAAATCCTTTGGCAATTTGGCTGGTTGCAGCTTCAGCCAACTTTACAATTTGCGAATCCGTTCTGGTGGTTGTACCTCGAAATTCGTCGATAACCTCTAGCCCTATTTTTACCTCTGGCTCCATTAAATCGGTAGCAATAATTTGCTGTATCTCATCAATGCGCAAATCGTGTTCTTCAGGCAACATTCTTAAATCAATTGTAAACCGCGCAAAATCGGGTGTAGTTGAAAAATCCCCTTGCTTAACAGTAGCGGCAGTGACTTGGACGGTTGAATATCCTGGCGAAAAGATACTCTCTTGATGTTTTTCATGGGCGTCATAACGTAAACGGCGACCATATTGGTTAATCATGTAAATAATGTCTGCGCCTAGTCCAAAGGCATTTTGAACATCGTCTGCGGCATGTCCAGAGTGCTCAACCGATAAAGCAACATGAGCCAACCATCGTCCTTTGTGGCTACGCATGGCCGTAATGTTGCCATCAATCTCTGTTGGCTCCCCGGCAATAAAATACCGGGCTGTAATTGCGGTATCAGTCCCGAGTTTTCCAGCAGCCAATTTTGCCCCGCGATATGACAATCCGGCTTCTGCGGCCTCTTCATCTGAAGTAAAGATAATACTTACCCTTTTGTTGGCATCTTTTAAGGCTTTGATAACCTCTGGCCGTCTGCCGGCTAGAAGCATAGCTACACCGCTGCCATGAGTGTCACAAACACCTCGTCCAAACCAACGATCATCTTCTTCGGTTAGTTTCCAGGGGTCTCTTAGCCAGTTCTGACCTTCGATTCCAACTACGTCAGAGTGACTGATGGCAGCCAAAACTTGTTCACCCTTGGGGTCGCCAATTTCTACCACTAACAATGCTCTGTCATGATATTCGGGGTCTGGCGTAACATTTATTTCAAAACTATTCTTAGTCAAATAAGAGCCTATAGTTTCGACAAATTTTAGGTTTCCCTCGCCAGGTCGCTGACTGTTTTCAACCATGCGCTCCATCAGTTCGCGGGCCAAACCGTATTCTGGATTGGTTTCAATATCTTGAGCCATTTTACATCTTTACCGGAAGTTCAAGGTGTAATAGATCGCTAGCGTTTTCTAAGACTTGCTTAGCAGCTTTTACCAAATGCAGGCGGAATGTGCGCTCTTGTTCTGTGCCAGCACGGCCGACTGGACGTTCGCGGTAAAAAGCATTTATATTCCGGCAAAAAGCAGTTAGGTAGGTTGCTATTTTGTGAGGTGCATTCAGCTCTGCTGCATCTTTGACAACCAGCGGAAGCTGAGCGATTTCCCTCAAAATCGTCTCTTCTTCGTCAGATAATTCTGGTATTTCTCTTAATTCATCTGGCTCACCTACTTTTTCCAGGATGCTATTCAAGCGAGAATTGGTGTATTGAATATAGCTGGCCCCACCAGTTTCTAAACTTTTTGCCATATCAGGGTTGAATTCAATATCTTTTTGGCGGTCTTGGCGCAGGTCATTGAATACTAAAGAACTAGTGCCAACTTTTCGGGCAACTTCAAGCTCATCATCATCTAGCTCACTGGATGCGCCACGTTCTCGCTTACGTTCGCTGATCATATGGGCTGCTACGGCAAAAGATTCATCGACAATTTCATTTAAAAGAACTACTTTGCCTTCACGGCTTTTCATTTTCCGGCCGTCAACATTCAGATGGCCGAATGATACGTGTTCGGCTCCGCCTAGAGCCATGTATCCAAGCTGGTGCGCCATAGCAAATAGCTCCAAACAATGAGTTTGTTGTTCTTTGCCGATGACGTATAGTATTTTGTCGGCTCCAAGTTCTATGGCGCGGTAATAAATTGCAGCTAAATCTCTGGTTAAGTACATGGTGCCACCGGATGGTTTGACAATTATCTCATCTCTTGGCTGTCCGTCTTGATCAAGCATCACTTTTTCATTAACTGTTCCGGATGACGGATTGGTTAAGGGTTGAGCAGGGAAAATAACTGATTTGTCGTCTTTGACCTTTAACACGCCTTTATCCAAACCTTCGGCTACAGCTGTTGTCATTCTATCTTCGTAGAAACTTTCACCCTGGATAGCATCAAATGTTATTCTTAGTCGATCATATGACGGGCCAAAATCGCGTAAGCTCCAACCCCTAAATTGGTGCCACAAATCAACCAACTCTGGGTCGCCTTTTTCTAGATCTAGGAATATTTCACGGGCAGTTTCTACAGATTCGGGGTTGCTATTTTTTTGTTCATTGAAATCTCGATAAATTCTCATTAGGGTCGCGGTTGGGTCTCTGTCTATTTCAGCTTGAAACGCATCGCCTCTTTCGGCCAATTCTTTATTATACTGATAAATTATGCTACCAAACTGTGTGCCCCAGTCGCCAATATGGTTTACGCCAAAAGGTATATTGCCTGTGGCTTTTTGAATCTTTGTAAGCGTGTGCCCTATTATGGTTGAACGCAGATGGGCCAGTGTCATATTTTTGGCTACGTTTGGCGAAGAATAGTCAACAATCACCAGTTTTGGCTCGCCCTCCCTGTAATGGCCGTAATGTTCCCCCATTTCTGTAACTTCACTCAAGATTTGCGGGGCGACAACGGCATAATCAATGGATACATTTACAAATGGCCCAACATAAATTGACTCTTTAATAACAGCGTGGCTAGCAATTTGCGTGGCTAGTTTTTCGGCAACCTCGATCGGGTTTTCATCTGCTGCCTTGGCTAAAGCTGCCACGTTAAACGCAATATCGACACCTTTGGTGCTTTCGTTCTTCTTCGTTGGTTGGGCGATAGTGACCAAGCTCGAATCATAGCCATTGGTTTTAATGGAACTCTCTAACAATTGGTCTAGTCTAACCGCAAAGTAATCGTGTGGGCTTGGTAACTGTTCGGCAGTAATTTCGGCAATTTTTTCGGCCAATGTGGCCTTTACTAGCATATCAAGATTTTCGTTGAGTTCGGATAAGAGATTGCGGTTTGAGGGTTGATTTGGTGATGACGGCAAACTTTGATAACCGCCTTGTTCAGGAGTGATGACTTGGGCTGGAAATACTTCGTTCGATGCCATGTAAACTCAATAATACCTTTTAAGTAGTGTGACAATATCATGACTATTAATACTTGTCAACAAAAACAGTCTTCAATTCCATCCCGAAGTGCAACAATCGCAAACTAGCAATCTGTAAAGTAGTGGCAAATAAGTAGGACACCGTCCACTCTCCTGGCCTAAAATAACAAGCGGTAAAACGTGTAACTTTAGGAAGGGGTTTTTGGTGTCCTACAAACATATTAATTCAGAGGAACGAATAGTCATAGAGACGTTGCTCTCAGAGTTCAGAAGTAATGCCTACATTGCCGGGCGTCTAGGTGTTGACAGGTCAAGTATTGGCCGAGAGATTAAGCGTAATGCCACTAAGCCAAAACCGAGACAAATGAGGCACGAAACGCATTAATTTGAAGTGTCTCACTTTTTTGGCTATTAACCGAACAAAACCCGCACTTGATAGTATAATCAAGGAACTTGATGTGCTTTACGCAATCTAGATTCAGGCTTAAGTTTTATTTCGAGACCTTGCATTCTCCGGTTGTTTGAAGGCGTATCGGATACCCTTACCGGCGAGCGGCTCGTCATTGTAGCGTGCCAACAAATGTAGATGAGCGTGCGCAACATTTTGACCGCCAGGTTTATGGACATTCCAGCCAATGTTATAGCCACTAGGTTCTTCTTTGTAGTCTACCAGTTTCTTCATTTTATTGAGCAGCATACGAAGGCTTGCCCACTCGTCTTCATTAATTTCTAAAGGAGTTTCGATATGGCGTTTTGTAATGGCCATAGTCGCATTGTTGATACTACCTTCCTCCATGTCGGTGACCTACCATAATTCATCCTCGTAAAGGATGTTTACTTTCAAGAGGTTGTTTTGTATACAGAATGGGCAAGGTTGTTCTACTTCAGCCATGATACTTATACTAACAGATATGGAAGTTTATTGACCTTTCAAGATAGTAGAGAGCCTGCCAAACAAATCCTCATGATTTTTTGCAAGTAT
>CAYGIR010000044.1:7475-8144 GCA_964349985.1 uncultured Candidatus Saccharibacteria bacterium | reverse complement strand
AAGGGCGTAGGCCTTGCAGCACAGCCCAATCTGGACAGGACCCTCCAATGAATACCGAAATCAGAATACCGAAATCAGAAACAAGCACGAAGCACGAAGCACGAAGCACGAAACGCTATGACCTGGAGGCTCGTACTCTACAATTCGCCAGGGATATTCGTACCTTTGTACGTGAATTACCCCAAGACACGACCACACGAGAAGACATCAAGCAATTAGTCCGCTCATCCGGTTCTATCGGAGCTAATTACATTGAAGCAAACGAATCATTAAGTAAGAAAGATTTTGTAATGCGCCTTAAAATATCCAAGAAAGAATCTCGAGAAACCATTTGGTGGTTGGAGCTATTATCTGTTCCATCACCTCTGATTTCCAGACACGGATGTTTGTTGCAAGAAGCTACTGAATTAATGAAAATCCTAGGAGCAATCCTAAGGAGTTCCGAGAGATGAAAGCACTAAGCATGAATACCGAAATCCGAAACAAATCAGAAGCACGAAATTGCAAATTAGAAACTGTCGCAGTGCCTGGTTTTTGGCTTGTTGCCCGTTTACTGGACTTACGCAAAGCTCTCTGCGCCCCAGACCGAATTCTATCGGCTGTAAACTGTTTTTCTTCTTCCCGCTTGTCTCCCCGACAGGTCGATGTAGCTATGGCTACCCCTCCTTC
>CAYGIR010000044.1:5523-7465 GCA_964349985.1 uncultured Candidatus Saccharibacteria bacterium | reverse complement strand
TGGGAACGAGCGATTTTGCGTAAGTCCAGTTTAGGATTTCTGATTTCGGATTTAAGGCTTGTTTCGGATTTCGGTATTCGGATTTCTAATTTGTCAACTGGGGGTTATGCCTAATGGGTTTATTCAAAAACAAGTCTCCTCAGCTTGATCCCGTCGCATTGGCACAGCAACAACAGTTCCGCGAACAGCAAGAGGTTCATGCGGCTTTCCAAAAAGGCGTCACGGCACTCAGGGATTTTATCGCACCCAGCTCACTGGAGTTCAAGGCGGGGCATTTTCAGATTGGTACCAGAATTGCTCGAACATTCTATATTTACGGTTTCCCACGTCAAGTATTTACGGGCTGGCTATCTTCTATGGTCAACATGGATGAGGTTCTAGATCTATCTATGTTTATATACCCCGTAGAAAGTCAGGTAGTATTAGAAAATCTCCGCAAAAAAGTATCACAACTAGAAGCAGGGTTACAAATCGATGCGGAAAAAGGACGAGTCCGTGACCCGGGCAAACAAGCGGCTATCGCCGATGCGGAAGAAATTCGTGACAAATTACAGGTAGGCGAAGAGCGATTTTTCCGATTTGGTATTTATTTTACTATCTATTGTAATTCTGAAGACGAGCTAGAATTTGTCACCCACAAAATCGAATCAGTATTAGGGCAACAATTAGTTTATTCCAAACCCGCCACCAGCCAGCAAGAACAAGCCTTCAATAGTACTGTACCCCAATTCAGCGATCAGTTACAGATCAAACGTAACTTTAGCACCGGCGCGCTCAGCACGACATTTCCATTCACTAGTGCTGATTTGACTCAAGACAATGGCATTTTGTATGGCATAAATATGCACAATTCCGGGCTGGTGATATTCGATAGATTCTCCTTGGAGAACGGCAATTCCGTAGTTTTTGCCAAATCTGGAGCCGGTAAAAGTTTCACCGTCAAACTAGAGGCCTTGCGTAGCATGATGTATGGCATAGAAATATTTATCATCGACCCAGAAAACGAATATCAGCGCATGGCAGAAGCCGTTGGTGGAGCATATGTGAGGCTCAGTCTCAATTCATCGGTGCGCATCAACCCCTTTGAGCTACCCAGAGTCGTAGATTCAGAAGAAGCCGATAACGCTCTGCGTAGCAACCTGATAACCCTCCATGGGCTACTACGCCTAATGATGGGCGGAGCCCAAACGCAAATGCTTGGTGGTAGTGCCGCCGGAGCGCTAATGCCGGCCCTAGCACCATCAGAAGAAGCAGACCTGGATGCCGCGCTAATTGAAACCTATGCCAAGGCCGGTATTACTAACGACCCGCTAACTCACAACTCACAGCCCCCAACCATAAACGACCTATACGATACCTTACTGCACATGGGTGGCACAGGACCACAGCTCGCTCAACGCCTACGCAAATACACTACTGGTACTTTTGCGGGGATCTTCAGCCAGCAAAGCAACATCGATATCAATAATCCTATGGTAGTGTTTAATGTCCGCGATTTAGAGGATGAATTACGTCCAGTTGCCATGTATATAGTTTTAAACTTTATCTGGAACAAGACAAAATCTGATCAAAAAAAGCGCCTGCTAATAGTTGATGAAGCTTGGCAACTCATGAAATACGAGGACTCCGCCAACTTCATGTTTAGCCTTGCCAAGCGGGCGCGCAAATACAATCTGGGCGTAACCACCATCAGCCAAGACGTAGAGGATTTCATGGGCTCTCGCATGGGTCGAGCTATCGTGGCAAACGCCAGCATGCAAATCTTGCTCAAACAATCCCCCTCGGCGGTAGATGTATTATCGGACGTCTTCAAACTCACCAGCGAGGAGCAAAAACGCCTTAGCCAATTCCCAGTCGGTCAGGGCTTATTCTTTGCCGGTCAAAACCACGTTCACATTCAGGTTACCGCCAGCCCCACAGAAACAGGACTCATAACCACTAA
>CAYGIR010000044.1:0-5423 GCA_964349985.1 uncultured Candidatus Saccharibacteria bacterium | reverse complement strand
CGTTGGGGCAAATTATGCCGAGGCTTGTAACGCCGCATCAAAGTTGGATTTTAGAAACAAGATTTTTATTGCTAAAAAAGAGGCTGCCGAAACTCGTTATTGGTTGAGAATTATAGAGTGCCTAACATCACCAGAAATAGTGTATAAATATGTACAGGAAGCTCAAGAAATTCTCATGATTTTACAGAAAATAATTAATGCTTTGCGGGAGAAATCTGCCACATGATACATGTTACATCTCTGCCACATACTAATTGGTACATGATACATATATTGCTCTTTGTAGCTTTGCCGGAGGCAAAATGAGCGACGCTGACCTAAAAGAAAGAGAACAAGCCGACGTATTAAATGATACGGCCACCGATTTCAGCCCGGAAGAGCAAGCAGAATTTGGCGCGCTGGCTAACAATGATGACCCTACAAGTGATCAAGTTGTCAGGGGTTTAAGTGACGCACCCACAAAAAGCAAAGGGATTATTTCAAACGGTAAAAAAGCTGCTGTTTTGGCGGGATCCCTGGGTATTATAGGGATCATTGCTGTTGGTTTTTTGATGTTTATGACTGTTTATAAAGTTGAGCATGTGAGAAATTTACTGTGGGATTACCGGTTTGCCCGTTTCCACGGACAAGTTGCAAAACGAATCAGGTCAAACTTAATCATGAGTGAAACTTACACAAACCCTACAAACACTCCAGAAAAAAAACTAAGATTTGAAAAAACAAAATTGTACGACAAATTACGTGGTTATTCGCCTGAAAAAGCTTTTCGATCACTTAGCGAACTTGATATAGAAGTTCAGCGGAAAGGCGTGTTTGGACTGGGTGAAAATAGAATTGTAGGGTTTACGGACCCAGCTACTAAAGAAAGAATTTATATTGAAGGGTCGAGAGATGTTCCGAATGGATCAAAAACAGTAAATTCTCTAGAGTTTGCCGATAGACTTTCCTCAACCGCGTCAACCGCGCTTGAAGGCAATCACAGTAGGTATTTTCAAAAGCAAACACGTAAACTTTTAAAGTCAAAGATTAAAATAAAATTCGGTGACAGGTATGCTGCTTTTAAGGAAAAAGTTAAATCTCTTGGCGCCGATGGTACTCCAGCTACTCCCGAAGAAGAAACAAGAGCCTTAAGAGAAGTAGATGCTGAAATTGCAAGAGGTGGACAGGCCATAGATACTAGTATTATAGATGAAAAAGACCCACAAGAAGACTTACTAGACGACTTACCTGAACCAGACGCCGGAAGCCTAAACGATACTCCAACAAATAATTCAACAGCAGAAGCTCGTAGGGCACGAATTAGAGAATCTAGGACATTTTCAAAATTACAAGGGGGTCTTAACACCTACTCAAATGTTAGTACAGGGGTTATGGTCACAACCCTTGGTTGCATTATGTATGATTTATCCAGCAACATCGACGAAGCACTAAATCAAAGAATTGAGGCTCCAATGCGATTGACTGCAAATGTATTTGGAGAAGCTGAAAACTTAAAAGATGGTAGTGGCGTTGAT
Source organism: uncultured Candidatus Saccharibacteria bacterium (assembly GCA_964349985.1). Taxonomy (GTDB): domain Bacteria; phylum Patescibacteriota; class Saccharimonadia; order Saccharimonadales; family CAYGIR01; genus CAYGIR01. The sequence continues at coordinate 3,909 of CAYGIR010000044.1, read as the reverse complement.
ATCAGACAGGTTAGGGAACGTAACAAAACTCTTGAAGGAACAGAAAAGTCTGCTGCATTCAGAAAAATCAACGGCGACACTACGGTACCTAAAGAAACAGAGCTTCAAATTGATGACTTGCCGTTCGAGTTTTTTGGAATGAGTTTGCAGACAGTTTCTACTTTTAATAAAGGCGTAAAAACGATGTTGGAAACAGCGTTTGTGGGTGCAACAGGACCATTAGGACCTGTGTTAAAAGTCCTAGATAAAGATGATGACGTGGTAAGAAAAGGGTGTAGTTATATATTAAATCCTGGTGTTCAGGCAGGAATTGCAATTATAGATATAGGGGCGTTATTTATTAGTCTTGGTTCAACGGGCGCAGCGGAAGGAGCAGCAAGAGTAGGCCTGGAAACCCTAAAAGCTAGTGTGCAGATTGGAGCTGGAGTTGGGTTTGGAAAATTTATGTTTGAATATGCTTTGCCTAAGTTTATGTTTGCACTGGCAGGATCGGGGGGCATACTTAGTCCAGGTGATGCACAAAACGGGAATAAACTAGACCTTGGCACCACCCTACTTGCTTCGCAAACCAGTAAGATGTCGGGTGCTACAAAAATCTCCACAGCACAAGCAAAGCGAGACAATGCCATTGCGCTCTCTAAAGCTAGGAATAAGTACTTTAAAGAAGGGGGTTTGATGGCGTACTTCAACCCACATAGCCCATATTCTTTGCCGGGATCTATTTCTATAGGATTAACTTCAGACCCGTATAAAATCCCTGGACAAGTATTTTCAAATATAGCTACGCTGGGTGCTAGTTTATTCAACGGCAGGCTTTTAGACAATTTTTTGACAGCAAAAACTACCGCAGCGGTGGACAATTTTGAAACTTACGGTGTACCACAGTACGGCATCCCCGACTCCATGATAGACACCGACCCAATAGATAATGCGATTGCGGTTAATAGTAATCCGGGTCAGTTAACAGAACTTCTAGATAAGTATCATCAATGTTTTGACACCACACTAGCCGAACAAGCACTTGATGGACAATTTGGTAAGACTAGTTCGTTTGATTACAGTATTTGTAATGACCCCACCGCACAAAAGCTCGGTCTTTACATAGTAGACAACTGTGCGGTACGTTTTATTAGCGAAGGCATCACAAGCAATAACTGTTCTCTATTAAATGGTGCAGGGGACCTAACTAATGACTAATAAATGGATCCCGTTTGTATGTCGCGCGATGGTCATATTCTTTAGTTGTATGTTAATACTAAGCAATACATCTCACGCAGCAGACTTATATCCATTTTATGTCCCAGGTGTAGAAGATTGTAATTCTAACAATATTATTCTTTCAGCCCCACTGGACGAAGGTCTGGATTACGCAGGAAGCCCAATATTAAGAGACTCAGAGAAAGAAGCTATAGCCACTAATCAACCCACCTATGAAGATGCCGCTAAGCAGGCGGATATTCCGTGGCAAATGATCGCAGCAATACACCTAAAAGAGCATGGCCTTAAGCGTGATAACCCCTCTAATGGGCAAGGAATTTATCAGTTCGTAAATAAGCAAGGCGGTCCATATCCAGCTGGGCCAGTCAATGATCAGGAGTTCTTGCGTCAAACTATATTAGCAGCCGAATTTATCAAAAGTAAAACCGCCGGTAACTATCCAGAGAATCATACCCTGTCGGCAACCGACACTAATCCGAATGCAGTAAAAGACACTTTCTACAGTTATAATGGACGAGCTTATGCTAAGCAAGCTGAAAGTAACGGCTTTGATCCAAAGACTCAGGCATACGAGGGGTCGCCTTATGTTATGACCAAGGCAGATGCAAAACGAGACCCGAATGTTAACCCAACAACATGGGGACAAATCAAGCGCGATCACGGAGATATTGAATATCCTGCGAATAATTCCTATGGCGCATTTGTGATTTATGGCGCCTTAGCGGGTATATCCATGGGTTGTAGTAGCAGTGGCGATGGCGGTACACTTTCTTGGCCTGAAGAAAAGTCCACTGCCGTCACAAGTTGCTACGGTAATCGAATTCATCCAGTCACGGGGCAGTCTCGTTTCCACTATGGTATAGATTTAGCCGGTGGCTCGGGCACGCCAATCTTGGCTGCCGCTGATGGCATTGTTGTATTTGCGGGGCCAATTTCGGGTTATGGCAATAATTTTGTAGTAATCGAACACACTAATGGGTTGGGCACGAGCTATGGTCATATGAGTGGCAAATCGGTTAGTAAGGGGGATTCAGTCAAGCAGGGTCAGCAAATTGGGGCCGAAGGAAACGAAGGCCAATCAACGGGCTCACATCTTCATTTTAACGTTTTCCCAGGGAAATATCAGGGAAACGATAAGCCAAACATCAACCCAACCCAAAATGGTCTTACCATACCTAGTGATGTAAGCAATCCTAATAAGTGTTAAGGAATTTTGATGCAAAGTCATAAAAAACAAATTATATCATTAGTAACTATCGGTCTTATCCTCATTTCATGCCTAGCAATTTTTCAGACTGTTAATAATTCGCACTTCCGCATCACGACCATAACTCCGGATGCCACCAACAATGTACCTACAAGTCTTAGCCGTTTTTCTGTCGAATTTAATCAGACACTTGCCCCGAACCAAGACTACACGAAAAACTTAGGGGGTGATGTACGACACATAACAAAAATATCTGTGAATGGAAAGTCTATGACTATCTTCACTGAACCTCATGAAAATTCAAAGCATTACTCCTTTCAGATCAAAAATATTAAATCTACCAATGGTGAAATCATAGAATCAGTGTGGTTTAAATACACCGCTAAATATATCCCTTACAACAAACTATCTAGAAAGGAACAACAATTATATGTTGAGCAAAATGATTCATATAAGACAATAGATCCAATAATCAACAAACTACCCCACGATACGCTTAGCTATAGATTATCAGCGATTTTTGGCAGTGAGGAGGATGGGCAATCCACTGATTTTGTTTTAACTGCTGAGTTGTATTTATCAAACTCTGATACTAAAACAGATGAAGGGGGCGTCATAATAGAACGCAAGAAGGAGGTGACTGATTATATTTTATCCCTAGGCTTAAAGCCAGAAAGTTATACGATACATTATCTAGTTGTATATTTGTAGAAATGTTTGGATATTTGGTATATTTTCTATAAGCTGTTCGCGTTCAGCTATACGTTTATCGTGACGCCTGCCAGTCTTACCGTGCCCGAGAACAAAGATATTCTTGGCTGGGGTACTGATGACGATATGTTTTCTGGTAGTAGTCTTCTTTTTTGCCAGAGTAGACTTTTTTACGCTTTTTCTGATCTTTGGGTTTCTACATAGGACGTTCTGCCCTATCAATGAGTACATCTTTAGCTCCCGGGAACTTTTGGTAGAACTTCTCAATTGAATTTATCTTGCGTGCAGGCAAGACGATCTTTCGTCCAAGCGTAGCCTCAAGCACGGGAAGCAATTACTGGGCACGTCGACAAGCCGGTCCACGGTCAAGGTCAAAGATTGATGAAAGGACGTCATAAGTGGGATAGGCTTTGAGATACAGCAAAATAAAGATTGGTTTGTCTTCGGTTGTCAGCAAAACACCACTACGACCACCGCCATAATTTCACATGCCAGTGACAGGGAAAGAGTGAGGACTTTCCCTGAACATCTGGTTAAATACAGGTAACAGCTCGTCTAGCATTGCCAAACTACGGCCGGTTAGTGCTTTAGCTTGACGGTCATCACGGATACGAAATACGGTACCGAAGTTTGGCTTTTGAGTCATTGTTTTGATTCCTGTTTTGGTTTTTAAAACTACGAGTATTATTTATGTTTTGGGGCTAAAGACCTCCTGCAAAATAACTCCGCAGTCCAGAAAGTGCCCTTTTTGCCCCAAGCCGAGCCAAAGCTTT
>CAYGIR010000043.1:0-8196 GCA_964349985.1 uncultured Candidatus Saccharibacteria bacterium | reverse complement strand
GTGATGGCAGTGTCTCTATCACGACAAAAATACCAGATAATGTGCCTCCAGGCTTCCATACCCTGCATCTTTATGGCACAAATACTAGCGGCGAGGACATTGACCTATATCAAACCGTTTATGTAGCCCCAGAGAACCCGCAGGGCACGTGCGTAGTCGTGCCGGATAGCGACGAAGATGCTGACCAAGACCAGATTGATGATGCGTGTGATGGATTTATAGACGAACCACCACTTGTGGTAGAACCGGTAGCTGATTTGCCACCGGAAGAGCTAGTAGTGATCCCTCCCGACCCTGAACAACCACTAGAAACAAGCGACGAGCCAACCCCAGATCAGACAGCCGAAAATCCTCAAATTCTGGGTTTGGTTGACACGAATATCAAACCACCGGTAAACAATCCAGAAACTGTCGCCGGTGATGAGCAACTAGTCGACACACTCACAAACAACGAGCATATGCCTCAACTCCTTGCCCAAAACACCACCGCTCCGACCAACAACACACACTTAACCCCAGACAACCCGACCGAGCAAAGTAACCCCCAAGTAGCAGCTGCCTCGACCAATACCTACTCGCAACCAGAACCAACAACCCTAACCACCCCCGCACCCCTCCAAAAAGCCCAGGATTTCCAAACTACTCCGCTGTTCAAAGCCCTGCTACTTCTGCTTGCCGTATCAGCTATAACGGTAGTGATAAAACTATTCCACTCAAAGATTTAGGCTTTGTCTGTCGCGACAGGTTTGAGGATAATATGGCGATCACGTCCTTCACCAACCGATTCGGTGGTTAGACCGGATTCTCCGGCGACTTTGTGGATTATCCGGCGATCGGCGGAATTCATAGGGCTTAGTTCCATAGGGTTGCCGGATTCCTGGACTTTTTTGATCCAAATTTCAGTCTGTTCCGCTACCTGACTTGCCCGAGCCTTTTTATAGTCAGCGATGTCAACATTTACCCGTGATAGCTCAAAGCCTTGGTTGCGCAGGGCGTTGCTAACCAAAAACTGCAACGCGCGCATAGTATCACCATGTTGCCCAATCAAAAACCCGTTCAGGTGCGTGCTCGGCACATTTAGTTCGATTACTTCGTCATCTTCTGTTGTAACATAAACGTCCGTGTTGAGCCCAAAAAAAGACAATATGTCTTCCAGGTACTTTTTGGCATATTGCAGAGACTCCTCTTTGCCCTTACCAGGTACATTGGCTACTGAGCTATCTACGTCACTCATCTTTTTCTCCTTTTAGCCTTGGAGGTCTTTTTTGCTTGCGAATTCGCGTTTTTTGCTTTTGGCTTTGTAATGATTTCGCCCTCTATAATATCTTTGTCGGTAGGAGCGTCTGCTATTTGTTCCATCTCCGTCTCGTCTTTTCCAAGCACACGAGCCTGTTGCAGATAAGCAACGACACCACCAACTAACCAGTAAAGCGACAATGCGGAGGCGATATTGATAGTAAACAAAATAATCATGAATGGTAGGAGATAGCGTGTGCTACTACTCACCGCGGCACTAACCTCTGACTGATCAGCCTGCTTCCCAGTGCCAGCCTCTTTGAGAATAGTCCGCAAACTACGTCCATCCTTGCTACTGGGCATTAATTGTTTAGTTTGATAAAACTGCGCGACGGCACTCCCAAGCACGAGAAATAACGCGGGATAATATATACCTCCACCCTTGTTAATAGCTGGTCGAGCCAGATCAACAACACCAAAAAGCGTAGCATCAAAATTACTGATATCCGATGCAAGCGTTTTGAGCCACGGAAGATTGTGCAACACATTATATGAGTGATCGATTATAGCCCCAGGGTTATCCACAACTCTTCGAAGCCCCGAATATAGTCCGATTAGAATAATCAACTGCACGACAAGTGTCCCAAGCGAACCGAACGGACTAATCTCGCGCTCTTTGTATAGCTCCATTAGCATTACGGATTCTTGTTGGCGATTGCCCTTGGTAGCCTTTTTGATTCGTTTGATTTCTGGCTGGAGTTCACGCATAGCCTTGGCTTGGTGCAACTGTTTTTTTACCAACGGCCACATGAGCAATCTAACCACTATGGTAAATAGGATGATACTCAACCCAAAGTTATGACCAGGCAACAACCCATAAATCAACACCAACAGATTGAAAATAGGGGCAACTATGACCGTATTGAATAGCGAAGCTACAAGCATTTATATATCTTAACACGCCCTAACAGAGTAATCACGAATTTTGGGACTTTCAAGACCTCCTGCAAAATAACTCCGCAGTCCAGAAAGTGCCCTTTTTGCCCCAAGCCGAGCCAAAGCTTTCGCACCGTAACAGATGTTACGGTTTGTCAGCTTTGATCAGCTTGGAACAAAAATCATCACTTCCTGGCTCTACGGCTTATTCTGCAAGAGGTCTTCAGTTTTGTTTCGGTTTTCGATATTCGGGCTTAGGGTTTGTTTTTATAATACCCGCCTGGCGTAACTGTGCCCGTAACAGGCGTTTTAATTCGTCGATGGGCAAAGTTGTCAGTTGTTCATGAAAAACCGTAACGACCATGTCGTATGGTTTTATAAACTCATCTGCTTGTAACCGCATCTGCTCATACAGTCGGCGACGAATACGATTGCGCTTAACGGCTGATTTACTAACTTTTTTGCTGACAACCACCGCCAAACGATAATTCTCTTGTCGATTATTTTCCACATATTTTAGGGTTGTTAGTGGCCCGCGGACTGTTCGGCCATTCTGATAGACAAAACGCAGAGAATTATGTCCGTGAAATCGGTATTTACTGCTAATCATACTAATTAGCTTACAGTAAACAGATTACAGATTACAGACATTTTTAAAAACCATAAACCTGGGTACACGAGGTCTTAGGCCAAATTGTCCATCCCCACAAACATCGCTAGGCGGAAAGTTTGGTACGACCTTTAATACGGCGGCGTTTGAGTATCGCTTGTCCAGCCTTGGTAGCCATACGCTTCATGAAACCATGTTCGCGAGCGCGACGACGCTTCTTGGGTTGAAAAGTTCTTTTGGGCATTAGAGAGATAGTGTACTAGAGTTTCTCTCTTGAGTCAATCTGTCACAAGTTTGTGTCAACGTTGTTTCTGTTATTCACGCCATACGGAGTGGTTTTTACAATAATTACCCTCGAATTGTTAGGAGTTTTCCCCATATCCTTTAGCTTTTTCCACAATTTAACAGATGTCTTATTTATGTGTGTATAACCCCTGCTCTGTTCGTCCGAAATTGTACTAATATCGTTGTTAGATTTAGTTTATTGTGGAAAACTCTTTGAGCTTTATGTATAGTTACTAAATAGGTTAAGGGAGTTTGGGGTGCAGGAAGATTTGTGGCAAGCGGTTTTAGGTGAAATTGAACTTACTATATCGAGAGGTAGTTTTGTTACTTGGTTCAAAAGCACTAGATTGCTCCGCCGAAAAGATAACATCATAACTATTGGTGTTCCGAACGTCTTTATCAAACAACAGTTAGAACGTAAATATAATGACTTAGTTCTCAGCATACTAGCCAAAAACGGAATCACTACGGAAACAATTGAATATAAAATACACACAGGGCTTGCCCAGAACAGAAAAAACGAAGAAATCCCAATGATTTTGGGAGCCCAAGCTCCGCTCTCGGCTAGCATGGCCAGTTCACATAACCCTACAACGGTCTTGACGCATAGTTACCGACAGGGGTTGAATGAACGATATACCTTTGAAAGTTTTATTGTGGGAGCGGGCAATGAATTAGCCTATGCTGCCTGTCAAGGAATAGCCGAAAACCCTGGGACTAAATACAACCCACTATTTGTTTATGGCGGGGTGGGTATAGGCAAAACACATCTAATACAAGCGGTTGGAAATGCTGTGCTTGCTAAAAACCCTGATGCTAGAGTTGTTTACGCTTCTACTGAACAGTTCGTACAAGAATTTGTGGATGCTCTAAGGTTTAAGAAAACAACCGATTTTGCCAAGCACTATAGAAGCGCTGATGTTTTGATAGTTGATGATATGCAATTTATCGCGGGCAAAGAGAAAATGCAGGAAGAATTCTTTCATACTTTTAACGCCCTACATCAAGCCAATAAACAAATAATCATCAGCAGTGACAAACAACCTAAAGAAATTCCAACCTTAGAGGATCGATTGCGTTCGCGCTTTGCTTGGGGGATGACTATAGATATGCAAAATCCCGACTTTGAAACTCGTTGCGCTATAATCCAAACCAAAGCCCAGCCCCATGGGATTGAGTTGCCCCAACCGGTCGTAGAATATTTATCAAATCTAGTACAATCCAATATTCGTGAGTTGGAAGGCGCTCTTAATCAGTTGTTGGCCTTTTGTGAAATGAGGGGTTTAACCCCAGACATTCATATTGCCACAAGTCTACTGGGCTCAACCAAATCACGTCCCAAACACATCAATGCCAAACAAATTATTGAGCGTACTGCCAAATATTTTCAAATACCTATAGAGGAAATATTGGGACCAAAAAGAGATAGAGATATAGTAGTGCCACGCCAAATTGCAATGTATATGTTAAGGAGCGAGCTACATTTGAGCTTTCCTAAAATAGCTCGTGAACTTGGTAGAAAAGACCACACCACCGCGATGCATTCCGTCGATAAGATAGAAAAAGAAGCCATTTATGATACTCAGGTAAAAAATGCTATTGGTGAAATAAAGGAGTATTTGTATGCATAGGCCTGAAAATAGTTTTTTAAGTTTGCTTATTTTGTTGTTTCAGGTTTTTATTGTTTGTGTGAATCGTGTTCATAGCTTGGTTTTAAGGTTTGTAAAAACTGTGGATTATTGCAGGAGTTATGCCCAAGTAGTTTTTGCAACGATTGTCTTGGGGACAATTACGATACTTATACGAGTATTATCCCTTGTTTTGTCACAGGTTCCTACACAGGATTATTACGGATTCAACAGTGGTAGTTTTTTAGTTTTACACACTTTCCACAGCACTAATAAAGGTTACTATAAAGGAGATTAACTTATTATGAATCCCGTTAGACCTAGTACAAATTTATTTACAGATTCACCGACCATCAATTTTGCGTATCAAAACCGAGTAACAAAACCAGCAAGGAGGGTTTAACGGGATGAAATTACAAGTCACCCAGGAAAACTTGAATAGGGCCTTAAGCAGTGTTGGTCGAGTAGCCAATGCTAGAGGAACTCTTCCGATACTCGGAAATGTTTTAATCAAAACAGTTGGAAATCGCCTAAGTATTGCGGCAACCAATCTGGATATCGCTATCAATCACTACATCGGATCAAAAGTTGGAGATGAAGGCGCGATCACCGTTCCAGCTAGATTGATGGTTGATTTTGTAGCAAGTTTACCAAGTGGTACGATCACACTAGAGTTAGAAGATACCAAACTTAACATCACAACCGATCAATACCAATCGACAATAAACGGTACTAGCGCAGAAGAATATCCCGTAATGCCGGCAATTACTAACGGTATAACATGGAGTGTCCCCAGTAATGTGTTGAGGAACGGGCTACAACAGGTTTTGATGGCCGCTTCGTCTGATGAAAGTCGTCCTGTCCTGACGGGGGTATATGTACATACGCACAATAATAAACTGTTTATGGTTGCCACCGATAGTTATCGCTTGGCAGAAAAAACCTTAATGAAATCTACTGATAAAATAGATCTCCTTATCCCTGCTACGGCTTTACAGGATTTATTACGAATTCTAACAGATGTAGAAGATGAGGTTTCTATAACTAATGATGACCAACAGATTTCATTTAAGGTAGGAGATGTAGAGTTGGTAGCGCGTTTGATAGAGGGGAAATATCCTGATTATCGCAAATTAATACCATCTAGTTTTGCCAAAGAGGCTATACTCAAAAAACAAGAGTTTATGAATATTACAAAAGTTTCTAGTTTGTTTGCTCGTGAGAGTGCTGGCAGTGTAACCATACACTTGGATCAATCCAACAATATTGTAAGTATTCGATCAATCGCCTCTCAGCTTGGAGAAAACATTGCTAGCGCGGAAGCTACTATAAACGGCGAAGGGGTCATTACATTGAATTCCAGGTATATACTTGATGCTTTGCATGCTTTGGGTGGTGACGATGTCAAAATAGCGTTTAATAACAAACTAGAGGCTTGCCTATTTACAAGTCCAAAACACGACGACTATTTACACGTCATAATGCCCCTCAAGTCGTAGAATATAACAATTAATAAAATGGCTATCGATAATATACGCCTACAAAACTTTAGATCATACCAGGATAATACTTTTGAATTTGAGGATGGCGTTAATATTATTGTGGGGGCAAATGCCAGTGGTAAAACCAACCTAATCGAGGCGATATTGGTGCTTTGCCGTGGTAATTCTTATCGCGCTGGAGATAGAGATTTGCTACAACATCAAAATTCCTGGGCACGAGTGGATGGTAGTATCCACGGGCAGAAGCGTAGCGTCAAGCTTAAACTACAACATGAAACCGTATCGAAAGAGTGTGTGATCAATGGGACAGTGTTTAAGCGTCTTTCTATGCCCAGAACCGTGCCGGCTGTTGTATTTGAACCAAACCATTTGCGTCTACTAACTGAGTCACCGGAACCGAGACGTAGTTTTGTGGATGACATCATAGAACAAACAATTCCATCTTTCGGCATTATTAGACGTCAGTACAAACGAGCCCTAACCCAACGTAATAGCCTACTCAAGCAAGATTTTTTGCCTAACCAAATGTTTGTTTGGAATATTAGGTTGAGCGAGCTGGGAGGGCAAGTTGCCGGACATAGAATAGCGTTTATTGATAACAACCAGCGACAACTAGGAGAAATTTATAACAAGCTCGCTGGTAAAAAAACTCCAATAAGTATGACTTATGAAACAAAACTGGATAGCCAATCATATGGTAACGCTATGTTAAATGAACTGGAGAAACGAACCATCATTGATCGGGAGCGCGGGTTTACGAGCGTTGGGCCACATCGTGACGATATAGGGTTGTTTATTGGAGGTTATTCGTTAGCAACCACCGCCTCAAGGGGAGAAACTCGTACCATACTGCTTGCCCTTAAGCTTTTAGAGGTCCAAAGCTTAGAAAATGCTAGGGGAGAAAAACCCATTTTATTACTGGATGACGTGTTCGGTGAGTTAGATGGTGCTCGTCGACTTGCCCTCACAGAGTATTTGCGTGATCATCAAACTTTCATCACCACCACTGACGCCGACATAGTAGTCCAACATTTCCTAAACAACTGCACGGTCATACCTACCGGTAGTTAGCCACAGGGTTGAATCAAAAAGTAATTAGATCAAGATTGGTTATATTCCCAAAACCTATTCCTATTTTACGCTATAGGAATAGTTGGGGTTGGGGGTTAGGGGTTTTGGGTGGGCAAGATATGCAATCGTTTCCCAAATATTTCTTCAAAAACCACAAAGTCCTGGTCAAGAGTTACGAGAGGTAAGCCGGTTTCCTTGGCTAGGGCGGCGATCCATAGATCGTTGTGTGACAATGCCCGTCCGCGCCGTTCGGCATAAACATAGAGTTCCGCGTAATGATTGGCTGTTTCAACCCGAGGCAATTCAACTCGTACATACGGCTGTGACAAAAACTGTTCTAACATTTGTTCGTTATATTCCTGACGCGAACCTTTCAAATATCCGTATTTTAGCTCGCCAATAACTACAAAAGGCATGATAAGCTCCCTAGACGAATTGATTACCTCTATCACCAATTTATTGCCTTCCAGTAGAGCATTGTAGGCAACCGTGTCCAGGATCACTTGCGCCAGTCTCTCTCGGCCATGTAGCGCTTCTGCAAACGGTCTTCTTCCTGCAAAGCGACCAGCGTTTCGTCATCGACGCCACGTCCAATAAACCAGCCCAACATCTCGCTTATGCTCTCTTTTGTATTATGTGGGAGATGATTATGAGTAGCCAGGTCGTCCAATACAATCTGGTTTAAGCTTTTGCCAGTCATCTTTGCCCGTTTTCTTAGAGTTTTATCCAAAGCTGGGGGGATATTCCGTAGGGTGTATTGTATTGTAGGCATGCCTACAACATACGCCTACATGCCTACACTGTCAAGAGTTTCATTGGTCAAATCAATGCCCTCGTAGTAGTCCAACACTTCCTAAATAACCCTATTGCCAATTAAGACCTCTTGCAGAATAAGCCGTAGAGCCAGGAAGTGATGATTTTTGTTCCA
>CAYGIR010000042.1:0-8288 GCA_964349985.1 uncultured Candidatus Saccharibacteria bacterium | reverse complement strand
GTCTTAACTCTTATTGCCCTCTCTACGCTTCCAAATTTCAAAATGGAAGCTTATACTCGACTTACGCAAAACTTCTGCTTCCTCAGACTGAATTTTATCGGCTGTAAACTGCTTTTCTTCTTCCCGCCTGTCTTTCCGAACCTCCCGTCCTTCCGACAGGAAGGCCAGGCAGGACGGACAGGTCGAGGTAGCTGAGGCTACCTGTCCTTCAGACAAAACAGTTTTCGCTCGAGCTGATTCACCCTGGGAACGGACGATTTTGCGTAAGTCGAGTATATCTCTATATATTTGTGGCTCGGTAGAATCCAGGATTTCAAATTGACTTGCAAAGTCTGGGAAGAATTTTGTACAACCAAAATCTGCCTCTAAACGAGTTAGATACAGCTCATCAGCAAATTGCAACGCCCTGGCATATAAACTCGCTCCACCAATCACCCAAACATCGACCTTGGCAGATCTTAAAAAGTGCTCTAGATCCAATACTGGCCTGAATCCCTCGCGCAAAGCAACACCGCCTCTGACCGCTACAAGATTAATGCGATTAGGCAACGGCTGTACAAACTCGGTGTAAGTTTTGTACCCCATAATCACCGTACCACCCTCGGTTTTGTGCCTAAAGTAGGCAATATCAGCAGGTAATTTCCAAGGGATACCGTTATTGGTCGCCAGCCCTTTTTTGCTATCAATCGCCGCAATGAGCCTAATCATTGTTTCGCATTATGGCTTGGCGTACGCAACTTAGCAAATAGAAAGACCCTGTCACAATCAGCATAGAATCGTCACCCGTCAAAAACTGCTGGGTGGCATCGACAGGATCCGCTACTATTTCTGTTTTGACAAACCCAATTTTTTCAGCAAAATCGGCTAGGATACGTGGATTAATTGCTTTTACTGGTAAATCTTGTGAGGTGTCAAAGGCTGTAAGGATAAGCCTCGAGCTAATTGACAAGAGATGAGGCAATACAGTCTGATATTCTTTACCTTTTTTGAGCGCGAGGACTATAGTAGCCTTCTTGCCCGGATACATAGCCTGAAAACTTGCCACGAATGCCTGTATTTTTTGGTCATTGTGCGCACCATCCATTATGAGAGTTTTGCCAGATATATGCCACACCTCCATGCGTCCCGGGATTTTGATCTCTATACTCCTTGCCAGTTCCAGAGTGCCTAATTGTGACAGGGAGTCGCGCTTTGTTATGTATGAAAACACTTGCTTGGCAAGCAACCAATTACGTTGCTGATACATCGGCATGGGGGTCATCGCTATCTCTACTTCCCTGCTGGGCGTGACATAATTGCTTAACACGTTAAGTGTCGCGTTTTTTTGGCTTGCGACTGCATGTAACACTGTCATAACGGCGAGGGATTGATCGTAAGTAAATATTTGGTTATTGACATGAATAATTCCTGCTTTTTGCAATGCTATTTCCTCTAGTGTTGTGCCAAGTACATGCATATGATCGAGCCCTATATCTGTTATGACGCAAATTTTATCAGACCGTTTGGCTATATTGCTTGCATCATGCAAACCGCCTAGCCCAGTTTCTATAACCGCGTAATCTACATTTTCCCTGTCAAAATACCAATATGCTAACGCTATCAACAATTCAAAGTAGGTTGGTAACGGCTGGACGTCTTTTATTAAATTTACAAACTCGCCCAGGAGAGCACAAAATTCGGCGTCTGTGACTGGTTCTAGGTCAATCTGCACTCGTTCAGTCACAGAATCAACGTGTGGCGAAACCGTCAACCCTACTTTTTTACCTGTCTGACGCAACAGGTTCGCCACGTAATACGCCGTAGAGGTTTTGCCCGAAGTCCCAGCTATGTGAATTATCCTAAGTTTATCTTGCGGATTGCCAAGCATATTCATGAGTGGAGTCATGCGCGCAAGCGTAATGTCTTGGCCAAGCAATTCTTTAACTTGTGGCATATAATTTGCCAAAACCGCATTTGCTTCTTTTATACTATGTATTGTGTTCATAAATCAGTATCTCTGATATGATAATACACTACTGATCATGCGCCCGTAGCTCAGCGGATTAGAGCACTGGTCTTCGGAACCAGGTGTCGGCGGTTCGAATCCGTCCGGGCGCACCAAATCAGTACGCATTTCAGACAATAACCTTGTTGCCAAATAAGAATGCTCTTTCAGAACTGATGATTTTTGAAGAGTAGAGGTATTTGGCAACAAGGTTAGTGTTACTATTCATATATGTTGAACGATTTTGATCCTGTTTTACTGCACATTGAAAATATTTGGCAAAAAAATCTGACACCGGCCCATGGCAAACCGTTGGGTGGATGGCGAAATATTATTATGCAGGTTGGACGTGTCAAGTTGCCATATTCATTCTGCGCGCCAAATGACAAATATTTTGCGGGGACGCAGTTTTATTGGGACAGTTATTTTACGATCCTGGGACTTGTCGATAGCAATCGTGTAGATATCGCGAAAAATATGGTTGATAATTTGTGCTTTTTATTTACAAAGTTTGGCATAATTCCAGCTCGCAATAGCTGGACCAGTCTGGGTCGTAGCCAGCCACCGCTACTAACTAGTATGGCGTTTGAAATTTTTGATAACAAAGGAGCTGACGAAATCTGGATGGATAAAGTTATGGATATCGCCAAACAAGAATACAGTAAGGTTTGGATGCAGACTCCTCGGATTTACGACAAAACTGGTCTTAGCCAGTACCATCCAAAATATTTTAGTAAATTTTTGACCGTTTTTGAGTCTGGCTGGGATGTTTCCAGCCGTTTCAAGGAAGAAACAAACAATATCCTGCCCGTAGATCTAAACTGCTTGTTGTATCAATACGAAACTGACTTTTTAACTTGGGCGAAACGCAAAGAAGATGCTCGTTCAGAGAAGAAATGGCAAACAGCTCTAAAAAATCGCAAAAAAGCCATAAATAACTACTTTTGGCATAATAATTTTTACTATGATTACAACCTTGAAAGCGCGAGCAACAGTACCCTAAAAACTTTGGCTGCCTTTTACCCGCTGTGGTGCGGAGTGGCGAGCCCGGAACAAGCCGCAAAATGCCGAGCAAAATTGGATGTTTTTGAGTACGCCGGCGGGTTAGCCACCACAGAAAAACTCTTGCCATACTCAAACCAATGGGACTACCCGAACGGGTGGGCACCGCTTCAATATATCGTAATCGAAGGATTGCGCAAATACGGCTACACCGATGATGCTGATAGACTCACCCAGAAATGGCTAGAATGTAACAATAAGGTTTTCGTCAAAACTGGCAAATTATGGGAAAAATACGATGTCGTAAATTGTGAAATAGGTTTAAGGGGTAGCTACCCAACTCAGTCAGGTTTTGGCTGGACAAATGGCGTGTTTGTTCGTTTGTCTAAATAAAAAGGACTATTTGTCGGTTTTCTCGTTCTGCTGTTTAGTATTTTTGGATGATAATGCTTTAGGATTGCGCAAAGCTAAGGTTTTTTGTAGCACCTCAAGCACGCTTTGGGCGTGTTCAACGCTCATGCCAATCCGAGCAACTGCCATCGGTTTACTGCCCTGTCCAGCGGTCTGCATAAAATTCATTACTACGCCATAGCCATTTACCATAATATGCACCATATCTGTATAAACAATTCTTGAATCACTTGGAATAAGAACAACACTGTTTTGTATCTGCCCCAAAACATCGTTCCCTATATGCTGAATTGGCAATTCATCGTTAGAATAACCGGCTAGTTCCCAGAGTTTTGTCGCAACGTCATCTTTGGTTGCAAAATGGCTGATTAGTAGTAACAAGATATCTTCGCTAGGACGCTCTACGCCGGCTTCGTAGGTACTTAATATTTCTGGTTCAATCTCTACGGCACCGGATGTTTCTGCCAGACTCTCTTGACGCTTTTCGCGGATACTTTTGAGCTGACTTCCTAATGTTTTGAATGGTTTGTCGCTATTTTGTGTACTCATTGATTATTCAATGGTACGCTCTGTAAGTAATAGATGCAAGCGTCCTGCCAAAAACTAGTCTTGCTAGTTGCGAGTAGTGATGGGAAACTTATAAGTATGTTTATCCAGGACAATGTCCCCCTGCAAGCTTATTCTACGATGCGACTAGGCGGTGTTGCCGCGTATTTAAGCGAAGTTAATGAACGCGGTGAGCTTACTCAACTAGTTGCGTGGGCAGAGGCACGACAGCTACCGATCATCATGATTGGTGACGGTAGTAATATTGTTTGGCGAGACGAAGGATTCCAAGGCTTAGTACTTGTAAACAAATTATTAGGTATAGAAACCTATGAAATGGATACCGAAACTATTTTTATGACAGCCGGTGGAGGCGAACTATGGGATAAATTAGTCGAGCAGACCGTAACAATGGGGTTAAGTGGTCTGGAATTTTTATCATTAATACCCGGGACGTCCGGTGCCGCACCTGTTCAAAATATTGGTGCCTATGGTAGTCAATTGTCAGACGTGCTATCTACGATTGAGGCGTACGATCTACATGAACGACAATTTGTAACACTCAGAGGCTCAGAATGTGAGTTTGGCTATCGCACCAGCAGATTTAAAACTACAGATAGAAATCGTTTTTTAATTACCAAAATTACCGTTCAATTACGCAGAGATACTCTGTATACCGACATTTATCAAACCCTGGAAGATTACCTAACAACAAACAATATAACCGATCGTACTCCACAGACTATACGTGATGCTGTCATAAATATTCGTAATCAAAAATTACCTGATCCGAGAATTATAGCCAACTGTGGCTCATTTTTTGCCAACCCCATTATCACGGCTGAACAACTCCACCATATCATAGATACGTATCCCGATTTGGCTAGCTGGCGGTCACGATTTACCTGGGAGCAACCTGATGGGTCAATCAAGATTGCCGCTGGCGCACTGCTTGAATACTCTGGATTCAAAGATTTTCATGACGCAGAAACTGGTATGGCTACATGGAGCAAACAAGCCCTGGTACTTATAAACGAACACGCGCATAACACAGCCGACCTTTTGAAGTTTAAACAAAAGATAATAGAGACCATTCAGCAGAAGTTTAATATAACTCTCGAGCAAGAGCCAGAACTATTACCCTAATTTGGTAATGGAAACTTTTCGGCAAATTCTTGAATTTGCTTACTTAACGTGTTAAGTATTTTTTCGTCGGCATGATTAGTGATTGCCTGATCAATCCATTCCGCGATTTGTATCATCTCATTTTTTTTCATGCCCCTGGTAGTTAAAGCTGGTGTCCCAAGTCTAATTCCACTTGGGTCAAATGGTGAACGTGGATCAAAAGGAATAGTATTTTTATTGACGGTTATACCTGCCCGACCCAACGCCTTTTCCGCCTCTTTACCACTAATAGATTTATTACCAAGGTCGACCAATAGTAGGTGTGAGTCTGTCCCTCCACTGACTAAATGATAGTCGCGTTTTAATAGTTCAGTGGCAACTGTTTGAGCATTATCGAGTACCTGCTGGGCATATTGTTTGAATTCTGGTTGCATAGCCTCTTTGAGCGCGACAGCTATACCTGCTGTTTGATGATTATGTGGTCCACCTTGAAGTCCGGGAATAATTGCACGATCAATCAAAGACGGAATGTTTTCACGGGTTCTTTCTGGCTTTTTAAGCGGGTTAGAGGGCAATCCGTTACACAAAATCATAGCTCCACGGGGTCCCCGCAACGTTTTATGAGTAGTCGTCGTAACTACGTCCGCGATACCAATCGGACTAGGATAAACACCACCGGCTACCAAACCGGCAACATGACTCATGTCTGCCAGCAAATATGCTCCCACTGAATCCGCCACTTCCTTGTATTTTGCCCATTCATACACCCTGGGATATGCACTTCCACCAGTGATGATAAGCTTTGGTTTGTGCTCTTTGGCAAGTTTGTACATTTCGTCAATATCTGTGTAGCCAGCTTTTGTAGAGTGATATTGCACACTGTTATAAAACGTACTGGAAAAGTTTAGATTTAGTCCATGAGTCATATGACCCCCATGAGTCAAACTCATACCCATCAAGGTATCTCCTGGGTCTAATAATGCGAAGTACGCGGCCATATTCGCCGGACAGCCAGAATGTGGCTGAACGTTAGCGTGCGTACAACCAAATAATTCTTTGGCACGGTCACGAGCGAGGTTCTCTACTTTGTCTACGAATTCGCAGCCACCATAATAACGCATTCCAGGATAACCCTCAGAATATTTATCAGTCAGTCGTGACCCAAGTGCCGTCAAAACATCACCAGAAGTATGATTTTCACTAGGGATCATTTCCAGTCCCTCACTCTGACGCGCAACCTCCGCATCGATCAAATCTTCAATTTCAGTATCTATCATTATTAAACTCCTTGATTCCTCTACATACTATCATAATTTTATCAAGCATTCGGTTAACGCAAAAGGGTATTGATTTTTATATCACAATTGGTATGATATATGTCTATGCAGACAACCAATCAGAAAATTGGTCAACTTATTTACCAGATACGACAAGAAAGAGGCCTAACCCAAGCGGCCTTCGCCCGCAAACTTGGCACTTCACAAAGTGCTGTAAACAGAATTGAACACGGCAATCAAAACTTAAGCTTAGAAACATTGGGTAGAATTAGTGATGTATTAAATAAGCCAATAATTAGTCTGAGTGGAGGCGCGGTTAATTTACGAGTGGAGGGTGGACACGAGCTACACGGCACCATCACATCCAAAATTTCCAAAAACGCCGCTGTATGTCTACTTATGGCATCCTTGCTGAATAAAGGCATCACCAAACTCAAAAATATGCCTAGAATCGAGGAGGTCAATCGCATCATAGAAGTACTTACAAGTATCGGCGTACAAATCAAATGGCTATCGAACAATGATTTAGAGATCAGACCCCCTGCGGTTCTCGACTTGGGCAAGATGGATAGTAATGCCGCCCGCAAAACACGTAGCGTTCTAATGTTGCTAGGGCCGTTGATGCACATGTACAAAGAATTTCAAATTCCCTACGCTGGTGGCTGTAAATTAGGTACTCGTACGGTACAACCGCATCTATTCGCACTGGAAGAATTGGGAGTCAATATTATCGCGAAGACTGGACACTATCAGGTGAGTGTCAAAAAAAAGCCTGCTAGTCAGATTGTTCTCTATGAATCAGGCGATACAACCACCGAAAATGTTCTAATGGCGGCAAGTCGGTTCGAAGAACAAATTGTTATCAAAATGGCAAGCGCTAATTACATGGTGCAAGATCTCTGCTATTTCCTAAAGAAGCTGGGGATCAAAATCGATGGGATTGGAACAAGCACCCTGACAGTACAAGGCGTCAAAGATATTAAGAAAAATATTACCTACAGTCCGAGTGAAGACCCTATAGAAGCCATGACATTTATAGCGGCGGCCGTTACCACAAATTCCAAAATAACAATTGCTCGCACGCCAATCGAATTTCTGGAACTAGAATTGCTGAAGTTAAAAAAAATGGGTCTAAAATTTGATGTAACACCCTATTACAAAGCACAAAATGGCTATACAAACCTAGCTGACATAACTATTCACAAGCATAATGGCAAGCTGAAAGCATTGGAAGAAAAAATCTACGCCAGACCTTTCCCTGGGCTAAATATCGACAATCTACCTTATTTCGTCCCAATCGCGGCAGTAGCCAAAGGCAGGACACTCATACATGATTGGGTTTACGAAGAACGAGCCTTGTATTACACGGAATTACGCAAATTAAATGCCGAAGTGACATTGGCAGATCCACATAGAGCGTATGTTGATGGACCAACCAAGTTTAGTGCCGCTGATATTGTCTGTCCACCAGCCCTTAGGCCAGCCGTTTTGCTTTTGATAGGCATGCTAGCCGCCCCAGGCATATCAATCCTCAGAAATGTCTATTCTATCAATCGTGGCTACGAAGACCTCGCCGAACGTCTCAACAGCCTGGGTGCCCAAATAACAGTCATGCACGATTTGTAAAAACTTATGATATAATCACCCCTGTTGCGGGATTCGTATAACGGTTAATATGTGAGTTTTCCAAACTCAAGACGGGGTTTCGACTACCCCATCCCGCACCATTCGACTCCTTTCGTTCGCTCATGGTAAACCATTACTAATAGCAAGAGCCACTATGGCACGCATGAACCGTAGCGCGAATGACCCTGAGCTTGTCAAAGAGCCCAACAAAAAGAAAAACCTATCAGAGAAGACTGGCAGTAGGATATAATGACCGTGGCATGCCCCCGTAGCTCAGCTGGATAGAGCAGAGGACTTCTAAGCCTAAGGTCGCTTGT
>CAYGIR010000041.1:0-8635 GCA_964349985.1 uncultured Candidatus Saccharibacteria bacterium | reverse complement strand
AATGAGGGACTGGTCATGGAAACCGGTCACCTGATTTAGCTGCTTAGTCTGGCTCCGGAGGCCGGACTCGAACCGGCAACCTCGAAGTTAACAGCTTCTTGCTCCACCATTGAGCTACTCCGGAATATGACTTTTAATGAACTCTCGGCCTCTGTATGATTTAAGTTGTTTTTTTGTTGTATATTATGTAAACCCAGAACATTACCGTTAATTGTAACTTGCTACACCTTCGCTGTACGGCGAAGAGCTACTCCGGAATATTGGGACGTAGAACGTATTACGTAGTACGTATAGCGGTCCAAACAATTCCCTTTGTAACCATTCGTTATACTTTATATGTACTACGATCCAAGGGTACAGCCAAATTATATATGATTCTATAAGGGGTTAGCAACCCAGATTTATCTATAGGACAATTCGCGAGAGTTGGCGCGTTCTTGATCACGGCGTTTTATGGTTTCGCGTTTGTCGTATTTCTTTTTGCCTCGCCCGGCGGCTATGCGCAGTTTGATGTATCTACCACGGGTCAGTAGCTCCAACGGCACGATGGTTTGACCTTGCTGTTTGGCGGCGATTAAAGCGTCTATCTCTTTGCTTTTTGCGAGGAGTTTGCGATGGCGTGTTTTGTCTTCTTCAGGCACACGAATTGAGGCGTTGCCCGTTATGGTGGCATTGACTAGCCAAAGCTCACCGTCTTTTATTGTAACGTATGCTCCTTTAAGGTGCCCTTGACCGTGGCGCAGGCTTTTGGTCTCTGCACCGCTCAGGGCAATTCCCACAATTAACCCATCACCCAGGTCATAATCATGTCGGGCTCGTCGATTGCTGATTTGTTTGGTAGTATTTGGCTTCTGCTTGCTCATAACATCAACATTTTAATGCATTTAACTGGTTATGTATATAGACAAAAAACCCAAAATGTTATACAATGGGTTGAATGAGCGAGCTTGATATCGTTATTCCTGCATCACTGCAGTCCTATGCTGATGGTACGTTTTATGAAACTGTGCGCAATTTTGCGCAACGAACATTGTCTGACTTTGTCAATACTATGCCGGATGCTCAACTGTATTCGCGTTACAATGACGCACCAGCCACACACGCCGTTGTCTATCGACCTGACGAATTTGACTCAAAGCATGCTGTTTTTGTACTCAATCCTTTTGGTAATGGGCATGAGCCGCACATGGATATTCGTCATCGTTTAATGCAAGCCGTCGCCACACCCCATGCTCAAGTAGTTGCCTTCCCAAACAATACTGCTCAAAAGAGATATTATTCGCTGACTCAGCAGGATCTTGCCATTGTTGCGGAGGGGGACGCAACGCCACTGGCCGAATCTATTCATGCTACCGCTGAGGAGATGGGGCTTGAAAGCATCTACCTAATTACTTATTCTCAAGGTACCTTCGTGGGTACTGCATTGCTTAGACTAGCTCAGCAACGTGGTGTTATACAAATAGATAAGGCTTTAATCGCTGAGCCGACTAACGTTATTGATCGCACCCCCGCTGAACTTAAACGAGCATTTATGAAAACGGGTTTGTCGCCTCTGATACGAGCCGTAAGAGATTCTGGCATTCCTGCCCTGACGGAAGCTCAGGCAATGCGCGGACCAAGGGATTGGTTACGACTGGGACGGGGTCTGCTTGGTGTGCATTCGGGTTCTAAGATTCCTGAAAATAACGCGCTACATGCCGGAATGACACACCGCAATATTACCAGGATTATGGGGGAAATATTGGCAAAAGATTTTGCGATTGATGGCAGTCATTCGTTACGAACAGCAATAACCGTCGCGCGAGCCGAAAAGAGCAAAGTTACACCAGCGAATTCTATCTATAAAATCTTGACTGCTTATGCCCGAGATAGTGTGGAGATTGAGGGTTATGGACACGAGGCCGCGGATAATATATCCGGCGTTTTTGCTCTACTCAGTAGGATGGCATTACGCTAGAAATTCAGTTTTTTGTTTTTTTCTTTGGCTTCTACGAGCGCGGCCTTGCCGACGTTCCATAGACTGGGATCGTTTTTGTAAACTTTGCGCCAGTACCACCACTCCACGCCCCACAGACCGACTTCGCGCATGCCAGTGGCTTCGCCATATTTGATACGGTCTCGCAGGCGGTTGGCATCTAGTGATTTGTTTTGTTCTTCTATAGTCGCGTCTTTTATACCTTGATCGGCCGCCGGCCAGGCTTCTGTTTGGAGTTCATGAATAAAGCTATCATGACCACGAGTTATTTCTGTAAATCCAGCGCGGAAGGCATAGTACCAAGCCGGAATCGGATATTCGAAGTAGCGTTTGGTAATGGTTTTGTCCCAGACTCTTTTGTAGACCGAAATCGCCCATTCATCCGGTACGGGCTGGCCGATTGGTGTACCAATCGCGTTATTGCTCATACTGACGACTAGCTTATGATGTGGATCTATCCGTTTGATTAGATTAAATTCGCTAACCAAGCGGTCTCGATCAAAATCTTTGCATTCACCGAACGCTTTTAGGAAAAATTCATTTTCTAGTTGATAACTGGCTAATTGTGGATTGTCTTTGTAACGATTGACTACTGCGGTCATAAAATCCATCAATTTTGGTTGCCATTGGCTTTTGGGCATTGTCATCGCCCAGGCGGGCATGTGACATTCCGGCCAGCGGGGTTGTCGCAAGCCAACCGCTAGATTGATTTTGGTATCGTATTGCCTAGCCATCTCGAATTGCCAATCCAGCTCATCGAAGTTATAACTGCCTGGTTTGGCTTCGATTTTGTCCCAATAACTCACCAACCGGAGATCTCTAACCTGTAAATCATCCAGAATCGCATGGAGAGTATCCTTGGGATCAAGATCAAAATACTCGGCATAGTCAGCAATAAACGTGGCACTGAGTCGAAACGGTTCATCGGCGTGTTTGGCAATATAATATCGCGCGATGCCATACATAAATGTGATAATCGCAAACACAACAATAAAAAACCCGATCAGTAAACGGTTCCAAAAGCTTTTGTGCCACCACCATTTGTACTCGCTCATGAAGTATTTAATGCTAAAACTAGCCACCATTCTTTTGGGCTGTTTGGGGTTTGCTGATAACGGTTTACTTCTTTTGGGCATGGTATTATTAATGTAACTTATGAAATCTCTAACGCTTAGTTTGATTATACCAGTATACAACGAAGAGCGTCATCTGAAAGCCTGTCTGGATGCGATTGCGGCGCAAACAGAGAAACCGGACGAAGTGATCGTTGTGGATAACAATTCTACGGATAAATCTGTCGATATCGCCAAGTTGTATGCATTTGTAAGAATTGTGTATGAGCCTAAACAGGGTGTTGTCTTTGCGCGCGACAGAGGTTTTGATGAAGCCAAAAGTGCGATTATCGGACGGATTGACGCGGATTCGATACTGTCGCCCGGATGGGTGCATTACGTTAAACGATTTTATGGGACGGAACAACATACTGATCACGCGCTTACTGGCGCGGGATATTTTTATAATATGCGATTGCCTAAAATCAACGGCTGGATTCAGAGCCAATTGGCTTACAGGACGAATCGTTTTGTACTGGGGCATTATATTACCTGGGGATCTAATATGGCCATATTGCGGGAGCATTGGCTCAAGGCGCGCCCGTACGTATGTCACCGTGATGACATTCACGAAGATCTGGATTTGGCCATACATCTTCATCGGTTAGGTTACAAAATCTCCTATCGTTCAGGGTTGATAGTCGGCGTCTACCTTAGCCGAGTGTATGATAAAAAAGACGACCGACGCCAGTATATGGCGCGCTGGCCTACCACCCTGAAGGTACATGGGAATAGATTATGGTGGATGGGTGTGGTCGGTAATATTATTTTGATTTTACTCATCCAAATATTTATTCTCATTGAGCTTCTATCCAAATTATTCGATTCTTCGACTAACCTCGAATCTCCCAGTAACTCAGATACCCACAGATAGCGAAAATACGCAAGTGCTGGCGATTGTCCGTCTCGTTTTTGTGACGGTCGTCACAAAAACGAGACATTGCGGAGATGGGTTAATTGGGGTTGGAGGTGTAGCCACCGTATTTGTTCTGTGTTGGATCGCAGTTTGCCCACAGGCCCTTATTGCCTTCGCGGGCCTGTGTTTGGTAGCTCAAAAACTCTTCGCTTTTGGTAAACGGGAAGCTGACGTAGGCAAAACCGTAGCCGTTTTTGATAATTTCTGCCTGGACCAATCGACCATCCGGCAAATAAACATAACGCAATAATCGGTTGTAGCGATCGCGGTTGGTACTCAAAGGATCGGCTTCTAACCTGACTGAGTTATTGCCAATCAGCTCTTTGGTGTATTTGGATGCCGCTTGACCAAAACATTGCACTACCTTGCGAGGGTCGTGAGTTTCGGGTGTATCAACTCCTATGAGGCGTATGCGCTCGGTTGTGCCATTCATGTCTACGCTGATCGTATCACCGTCTGCAAAATCGACGACTTTGTAGCTACCGGTTTGTACGCCGGCAACCAATTGGGCCGTTTGCTCGGGGTGCAAGCTGGAGTAGTAGCCCATGCCCAAGAGTAGCAAACTGATACAGAGGCTGATTATTCGGCGTTTAGTTTTGCTTAAGCCTAGTTTGCGTTTTACCATGATATATATTGTAAAGCGTTGACCATATGTATATCTACAGGTTGAGTAGTTGTCTGATGTATTTTGGTTTGATTTTAGTGCCGTCAATGCTGGTGTATGGTTCATCGTTGGACGGTTCTTCTATAATGCTGACTATTCGGTCAAACATTTGGTCTGCGGTCTCGTCACGCGGAATCAGTTGCGAGCGATTGATGTCGAGGGCACGATCTTTGGCTAAATTTTTTGGAGTTTGTACCCAAAGCAATACAGGAATCGAGCCCGTTCGTTGGCAGATTTCGTATTTGTCTTGTCGGTGTTGTTTGCGGTTGAGATTAGCATCGTAGATAACGTCCTTACCCTCTTGCAGAAAGCGTTCGGTTTGCCGGTCTAGCGTATCGTACAGACTATCATGCTCTTGTTGGCTAAACTGTGGCGGGTTGAACATAGTAGCTCGTAAAATATCGGAAGATAAATGTGTGGCACCAGTCAGTTGACTAATAACATTGGCGGCGGTTGTCTTGCCCGCTCCCGGATACCCGAGCATTAAATATAATCGCGCCATTGATATATTGTATCAGGCAAACTGGGTTTGTGGGGGCAATCGACTCTTTGTGGCATTTATTTCGCAAGGGTGTTTTTATGTTTGATTTCTTTCAGAATTAGGATTTCGTCCCCATCACTCTGGGGAAATAGGCAATAAAATATCCGCGTGTGTTTGGCAATCATATTGGATAATGGCAAGTTTGGTCGCTTGCACGGATTGAGATGCCATATGGGTAATTTGTGACTTACTCCTCCCACGGTGATATTAGCGGTTTGATCATTCATCTTCTCCGCGCCATGACCTTTTGGGGTGATCAATATACTTTTTAGCATGCTCTGCACACTTTCTTTAAGTTCTGTTACGGACTTATAATGCGAGAGATAGCTAGTGACTGGATCGCTGTTTAACAGAGCCTTAAGAGGCGTTTCGCCCTCAGCTTGCAGGGGTTCTACCGAAAGTCCACCCGAGACTTGCTTGAGGTGCATGACGGTAGTAATTTGTTGAACTGGTTTTGATGTTAATCTGGCTTCCAAACCACTGATCGCGTCTAGATTATTTGGGGGAGTAGTTGTACGCGAGCCTCTTCTTTTTCTGGCTGGTTGCTTGCGGTTGGTCGGTTTTGGCGTAGGATTAAATTCAAAAATCAGATGATGATCTGGTTGATCGTGTGGTTTCAGTGCCTGATCTAATCGCTTACTCAAGCTTGCTACATATTCCCGGTGTGAGTCTGTGATCTTTTTAGCTATTCCTACCGGTAATTGTTCAAGAGGTGCATTATACAATTGTTCGATGATTTTGTTGCCTTCTTCGGAAGAGCTGAGATAATGTAACCATCCCAGATCCGGATCAATGTCGTGTGAATCAGGACTATTGGCTTCTGAAATCAGGAATTTTAGATATGTGTGCTGATACAGGTTGGGATTATCTGACATACGAGTAAAATAATCCTTAAATATAGAAGGTAGTTTTTTATGGCAATGATGGCTCGCCAGTGATTGAAGTAACGCGTTGTCTGTGGATGTACTAGAACTAATAATCCATTCGGTCAATTCCTGCAGATGGTCAATGTTCACATCCAACCACTCGCTAATTTTGTCCAGAAGATTAACTTCCAGTCTGATTGCCGGTCGATAGTGATTGATTACGTCTAAAACAACCCGCGCAACTATCATGTCACTTGGTTCGAGACCTTCGAGTAACTCATCTTGTTTGACTATTGTTTCTAGCGCATCGATATTTTCCTGGGCTTTTGTTTGTCGCTCAGACTTATCAAATTCTAGCAAGTAGGCTATGTGCTGGGCGTGAGTAATTTTTGTACCAAAGTAGTTGCGCATATCCCGTAGGTCTGGCATTGTCTCTGATCTTTGATGTTCGCGATTATGCACCGTAGCCTCATGATAAAATTCAGCGTCTGCCGCAACAGCTTCTGGGACACGATCAACAAGTGCGGTTAGCTTGCTGTTATCCAGGGCATCCCAGGCATGTGCCACAGCCCTTATATCGTCATCCAAAATCCTCAACAATTCCAACAAATCAAAATCAAAGTTTCTATCGGTCGGGTCTAAGGGTGTCGTAAACTGAGGCTCCAGTGGAGTCGATTCGAAATCGGTCATCATCATTTTATAACACAAAAAACGAAACAATCAAAATTAATGTTTGTGGGAGGGCTCGAGTAGGCTGGATAAGATTATGGTTGCTGTTAATACGAACGCGATAAGCCCCAAGCTTACGCCAGTCGGGATTTCGATCCCTAGCCAGCGGATACCGAACAGGGTTGGTGGGCTAATTATCATCTTGATACCCACACCGACAAGCATCAGACCCAGAGCTTTGTTTAGTAGCCAAAATCGTTCTTTGATTTTATCAAAGACAAAATATAGTGCGCGCAGACCGAGAATTGCCGTGGCGTTACTGGCAAAGACTATGAAAGGATCGCGAGAGATTGCCAAAATTGCCGGCACGCTATCAATGGCAAAAATTACATCTGTTACTTCGATGGCCAATAATGCGACGAATAGGATTGTGGCGACACGTTTGCCGTTTTCGTGTGTGAATAGCTTGTGACCATCAAGCTCGTGGCTGACCGGTATGAGCCTGCGAAACAGTTTGAGCATGCGACTTTTGGATGGATCGAATTCGTGATCATGACTGTTTTTGAACAGTTTGAAACCGCTAAGCAACAGGATTAGACCAAAAATCAGGAGCATCGGCTCAAAACGCTCAAGCACCGCGATTCCCGCAAATATGAATATCGCTCGCATAATCAACGCGCCGAACACTCCCCAAAACAGTACGCGATGCTGATATTTCTTGGGGATTTTAAAATAAGATAGTAGCACCGACCAAGCAAAGACGTTATCTATGCTGAGGCTCTTTTCTATGATGTAGCCACTAAAATATTGTGCCGATGCGCTAGCACCATATAAGGGCCAAAATAACACGCCCAGCCCCACGCCAAGACCGATCCAAACCAGACTTTGCGCGCCTGCTTCGCGAAAACTAGGTGAATGGTCTTTACGGTGTAATACCAGAATGTCTATGATGAGTAGGAATGCGAACCAGCTGATTAGCACTGCCCAATGCCAACCCGGCACGATTATTTTGTCAATATTGGCTGTGGTTGAAGCGATTAACGGGCTCACTAGAAATCTATACCTTTGTTGGCTAGGAATTTATCGTCAAAATGATGTTTAATTTTATTCATATCGGTGGCTATGTCTACATATTTTAGCAGGTTTGTTGGGAAATTTCGACCCGTAACACACAGGCTTGTGGTTGGCGCGCGTTTTTTAAAGATTTGCTCGAATTGTTTGGACGTGAGCAACCCGTCGTGTACGGCATTATTGATTTCATCCAATATTACAAGATGAAATTTGCCACTGGTAACGCAATCTAGAGCGATTTTGTAGGTTGCGATGGCGGCGATCATGTGCTGTTTATCACTGATGGACTCCGCACTTAAATCACCGGCGTCATAAAAACCTTTCCCGCCCTTATAGAAATATAACTGATCTTGAAAGAGTGGTTGGATATCGCGGATAAACACATGCTCCCCTACCCCCCAATGTTTGATGAACTGGATAAATGCCACATTCCAGCGATTGCCCAGGGCGCGTGCCATCAGACCAACCGCCGCGCTGGTTTTGCCCTTGCCTTCCCCCGTGTAAACAATTACCACGGAATCCTTAGTCTCAAAATCCTCAAAAGCCATGCTACCTAGTATACTGCACGCATTTCGCACTTTTCCATTGTCCTTTGGTCACACCTGAACGGCTACGAGCTTCCACTCCTCCCCCCGCCTGTCTTTCCGAACCTCCTGTCTTTCCGACAGGAAGGCTAGGCAGGACCTGTCCGTCATTCTGACAGACAGACGGGCGGACAGGTCAACATAACTATGGCCCAAGCCTCACTCGGATTGAAAGCTCTCGCTCGCTCAGGTGCACTCTGGCATCAATGGCTAAGTGCGAAATGCGTGTACTGGACT
>CAYGIR010000040.1:0-8659 GCA_964349985.1 uncultured Candidatus Saccharibacteria bacterium | reverse complement strand
TAATGGTTGAATATTATAATACTATATCACAAAAACAGAAAAAGCCCAAAATTGGGCTAATTCTGTCACATAAAGCTCCCAGCTTACGCTGGCTCGCAATGAGCTTTGATATTTTTGTTTTGTTGTAAACACGTGTCTTTCGACTAACAAGCATTATACCGCCACGCAAGCATTTATCCAAATCAAAAGTCTACTGCTAAACGTCGAGATCGTCGAGGTCGGCGAGCTCTTGTCTAGTTTTGTTGATAACGTCGCTATGATCCGTTTCTGCTGTTTCGGGAGAGGCTGAATCATCAGCGTCATCTGTAGCATCGGTCGCTATAGCTGAAGCTGGTTGGGTGTTGTCACCGCCAACCATAGGCGAGTCATTATCGTAAGTTCGGGCTGGTCTAGGGTCACCATTATCTACAATTTTGAGGTTATAGCGCGCATCGTTTTTGGTACCAAGCGCACGCAATAAAGTTCGCAGACTTTGAGCGGTAGCCCCACGTTTGCCTATCACCCTACCCAAATCATCTGGATCAACGGTTAGTTCAAGTAACACACCCTTTTCATCAATGGTGCGCTCAACCTTAACGGCATCAGGGTTGCCAACCAAGGACTTTACGACAAACTCTATAAATTGCTGGTCAATACTGTTATTCATGAATACTCCCTCCTATATATCTAGTATATCAAACTATTTTGTAGCATTTTCAGATTCTGGTACCTCGACCCCTGTAGGCGTTTCCAACTCGCTAGATTCTTCCGAAACTGATTGCGGTTCTGTTACAGGTTCCGCAACGACAGACTCTGAAATTGCTTCGTTCACATCAGATTGGTCATCCGATACTTCGACAGGTTTTTCTACTTCTGCCACAGGACGATTTTTACGCAATTTATCAGAATGACGTATTACACGTTCTTTATCCACCGCAACACGTACCCAATCTGGTAATTTAACACCTTCTGCTTTGAGCAAACGCACAACCCTATCGGACGGTTGTGCGCCATGCTCTAAATAAAAACTCGCCTTTTCTTTGTTTAATGATGTTTCTTTTGTGTGCGGGTTGTAGTGACCCAAACTAGCCACTACCTTACCGCTGGTTGGGGTCCGGCGCGAGTCTTGGACTACGACGCGGAATTGAGCGTGACCTTTACGGCCAGTACGCTGCATACGAATGACTAACATTCAATTTCTCACTTTCCCTGTTAAAAGTTATTAATATCCATGATATTCTACAGTTAACCGCCCCTGTTGTCAATCAAATTGTGACTTAAGACCAAATTGTCGTTAGCTCTATTTACGGGGCTTGGGTGCCAATAGCTATAAAAATACTGAACTGCCCTCTATTTATAAGTTACTAGAGCGGCTTCGGCGGCAGCTACTTGCCCCGCCTGTTTACTTGGCCCCGTGCCTTGACCTTTGAATTTGTTGTTCACGTATACCCCAACGGTGAAGATTTTATCATGATCAGGTCCTTCTTCGCTGGTTACCTTGTATACTGGAGTGTACCCCTCCCTGCTTTGAGCAATTTCCTGCAGCTGGCTTTTTGGATCTTGCCACGAACCCGTGCGTAAAATAGTTTCAAAAGTAGTTAATAAGCTAGTATGGATGAATTCTTTTGCCGCTTCGTAACCTTGATCCAAAAACAACGCACCAATAACCGCTTCGTAAGCGTTTGCCAAAATTTGAGCTCGCGCCCGAGCTGTCCCACGCTTTTCGCCCCTACTTAAACGCAAATACGGTTCAAACTCACACCGTTCAGCGGCAGCTCCAATACTTTCGGTTCTCACCAAGGCACTACGCCAGTTGGTCAAAATTCCCTCTGGTTCGCTAAAATTAGCATACAGATATTCCGTAACAACTAGCTCTAATACGGCATCGCCTAAGAACTCAAGTCGTTCATTATGCGCATGAACCGTCTTTTTGTGTTCATTAACATAAGAACGATGCGTAAACGCCATTAATAATAAATCGATATCATTAAACTCAACACCTAAAATATCTTGTGCTAACTTCTTATAAACACTTGTATCTTGCATTCTGCATATCTCACTTATTTACTCAACTTCTGTTCGCGAATTTTTTTCTTGGCAAGCAAAAGTAATTTACCAATGTCATCATATTCGATTTTGTCCAAAGCTTCAGCATATGGAAACCATTGAATACCATTCATCCAATCTTCTGGCTTCAGATCACTCGTATTACCCTGGGCTGCTACCAAAAATATATCAGTAGTCATCAGTACCAAGCTATTGACTCGACGATAACGAAAATGAATTTTACCCAACCAACCTAATACCTTCATCTCTTGCAACCCAGTTTCTTCACGAATTTCCCGTTCGGCTGTTTGTTTGGCGGTTTCGCCCTCTTCTATGTGACCTTTTGGAATAGTCCACCGGTTCTTGGCGTCTTGGATCAATAGAATTTCTACTTCTTTTTTGTCAGTATGCCTGAAAATAACCCCCCCAGCGGTGGGCTCGCGGACTACCTCGTTAATCACCGGTTTACGACTACTAACGAACTTTTTAAAACCTTTGATTGGATTTGGTCGCATCATGGGTCTATCTCCAATCTGCCGGTCCATAATGCTCCGCTAACGACCAGCTGTTGACACCGAGTACGTGCCACTTGCTGTTGATTGTATGTTCTTAAATGGATACTCATTTAGGTTTTGATTCCTTATTGGGTTTAAGTGCAGATTTAGTTTCTCGTTGTTTCAGTAATGTACCTAATACACCATTGATAAATTTGGAAGAATTTTCTCCACCAAATGCCTTGGCCAGTTCTACCGCTTCATTTATAACCACCTTTGGAGGTATGTCATCTCCGTAGGCTAACTCGTAACTGCCTATTCGCAAAACCATACGATCCATTCGGGCTATCTGAGAAATGGGCCATTCGGGCGCCAGTGGTTGGAGTAACTCATCCAGGTCATCGGCACGATGTGTAACTCCAACTACTAGCGTAGTGATGAACTTCGGATCATCGACCATTTGATGATACCGTGCAATGTTACGCTCCAAAACTTCATCTAGATCGAACAGTTTATCACCACATTCAAGTCTAAACTCCTGCTCATACAAGGTTTGCAAAGCAATGATGCGACCAAGATGACGATTAGCACTCATGGATAAACCTATCTTGTCTAAAGATTAAGCAGTTATTGTGTACGATTCTCTTTGCCATAGATTTTTAAAGTTAGCCCTTACCTATAATTTTATCAGCTCGATCCCCCTTTAACTAGTCGTTAAGTTAGGCTTTTGCAGGTTTTTTAGCTGATTTGACCACTGCGCTAAGCGCCCGTCCGGACTCTTTGCGGGTCGTAAAGACCTTGATAGGACTCTTTGCGTTGACGGCGCGTGCGAGCTTCAGCACCAGATGACTACGCCGAGTGCCTGTTCGGCGAGCCGATGTTCGTTTCTTTGGCTTACCCATATAAAAATCACTCCTTTTGTTGTATTATGATCTAGGATTACATAAATTGTATCCCGAATTATCAGAAAATACAAGGCTACGATATTGACAAATATGTACATTTTGTGTTATGATTAGGATTATGAAAATGCCAGATTTTGATAATAGCCATGCTAAACAAGACATGTCATCTATATTAAAATTCAGGAGAATGCAAGCAGCATTCAATAGACATGATGCACACTCGTATACAGGTCAGCTCGGCCATGTCGCTCTGTCACACCCCTTGGCAATACCATCCTCCGAATCAACTGGCGTAAATAGTCATTTAGCCGAAGTGATTCCCCTGTTCCCAGACTCAATACAACCTATCGGAGAAGACAATGTCATCGACATGTCCCATTGGCTCCAATGACATGCTAATTAACTCGACTTAAATCACAAAGTTAACTAGTTTTTTAGGAACGTAAATTGATTTTTTAATTTTTTTATCGGCGAGGTAGTTACTAATTTTGGGGTCAGCTTTGGCGACCTCTAAGACTGTGGCCTCTGTCGTATCTGCCGGAACTTCTAATTGGCCCCTAAGTTTGCCGTTGATTTGTATGACGATGATCATAGTATCGGAGAGTAAATATTTTTCGTTATGAACGGGCCAAGTGCTGATATGTACAGAGCCTTTGTGATCCAAACTTTGCCATAATTCCTCGGCAATATGAGGCGCAATAGGCGCAAGCAATTGAGTTAGCGTGCTGAGAACAAAGTACCAATCCTGAGTATATACGAAACCTTTTTCCGCCTTAATTTTATAAAGTTGATTAACAGCCTCCATGAGGGCAGCTATGGCAGTATTAAAGCCCATTTTGTGCAAATCCCCAGATACCGTCGCGATGGTTTTGTGCGCAATTCTTAGCAATTCCGGGTTGCTACTCTGTTGATCCTTTTCAGCGTCTAAATACTCGTGAGTAAGCGTCCAGATGCGTTGCAAGAACCTAAAGGCTCCGCCCATACCCTCCACACTCCAATTAGCGGATTGATTCCATGGGGCTATGAATAATTCCATGATTCGCACGCTGTCCGCCCCATAACCCTGCGATATTAAATCGTCTGGCGCGATTACATTACCCCAGGATTTGCTCATTTTACGGCCATCAGGAGCTAAAATCATGCCATGGTTACGAAGGGCCGTAAACGGTTCTTTGAATTCTATAAGTCCAGCATCATACATAACTTTGGTCCACATACGAGCATACAGCAAATGCATCACGGCGTGTTCGGCACCGCCAATGTAATCATCTACCGGTAGCCAGAACTTGGCTTTTTCTGGGCTAAACGCAGCTTTGTCATTATGGGGATCGGCAAAACGCAGGAAATACCAGCTGGAGCAGGCAAAGCCATCCATGGTGTCTGTTTCCCGTTTGGCTGGCCCACCACATTTAGGGCAAGTTGTATTGACCCAATCTGGCGCGCCAGCTAAAACACTGGTGCCCTCGCCGGTGGGCTGATAACTCTTGACTTCTGGTAATTCAACCGGCAACTGATCGTCCGGCACCGCCACGGCACCATCTTTAGGACAATGAATGATAGGAATAGGCGCGCCCCAATACCTCTGCCGACTAATCAGCCAATCCCGAATTTTATAATTAATAACCTCTTGGCCAGCATCCTGTTCTGTTAGATCAGCAACAATTTTCTCCCGCATGTCCGCCGAATTAAGCTTATTGTATTTTCCAGAGTTTATAACAATACCTTCACCGGCATAACAATCGTCAATACCTTTTGGCGCTTCAATTACTTCGACTATATCTAGGTCAAATTTTTTGGCGAATTCGTAGTCGCGTTGATCGTGAGCGGGGACAGCCATGATGGCACCGGTGCCATAGCCCATTAGTACGTAATCAGCAATCCAGATGGGAATCTGCTTATTATTTACCGGATTTATGGCATACGCGCCGGTAAACACGCCGGTTTTTTCGCGATTTGTTTCCTGGCGTTCAATATCGGATCGCTTTTGCACCTCTGTTTTATAACTATCCACTTTGGTTTTTTGGTCTTCTGTCGTCAGTTCGCTAACCAACGGATGTTCTGGTGCTAATACTAAAAAAGTTGCCCCAAACAAAGTATCTGGACGTGTCGTAAATACCTTGATTTTTTCACTCTTTGCGCCTTGCTCATTGCTCATTGCTCTTGAGCTTGCAATTGCAAACTCAATCTCCGCACCCTTGCTCCGTCCAACCCAATTACGCTGCATGGATTTGATCGCTTCCGACCAATCCAAATCTTCCAAATCCTCGACCAACCTATCGGCGTAGTCGGTAATCTTGAAAAACCATTGCTTGAGCGATTTTTTAGTCACTTCGTTGCCACAACGCCAGCATTTGCCAGCTTCCACTTGCTCATTTGCCAGCACGGTTTTGTCTGTTTCGCACCACCATTGGGGAGATTCTTTTTGGTACGCCAGCCCGCGATCGAACAACAGCTTGAAAAACCACTGTGTCCATTTGTAATAACCAGGGTCAGAGCTATTGATTTCGCGCGACCAATCATAGCTAAAGCCCATCTGCATAAGCTGTTGCTTGAACTTCGCGGTGTTTTCGGCGATAGCCCGACTCGGGCTAATATTGTTTTTAATGGCGTAATTTTCGGCTGGCAAACCAAACGCGTCCCAACCCATGGGGTGCATTACATTGTAACCACGCATTCTGTAAAAACGAGCTACAACGTCGCCAATGGTGTAATTACGCACATGCCCGACGTGCATGGCCGCGCCACTAGGGTACGGAAAATATTCCAAGACGTAGCGTTTGGGCTTGGCTGGATCTTCAGATGCTTGATATATCTTTTGATCTTCCCAAACTTTCTGCCACTTAGGCTCTATTTCTTTCGGATTGTATCTACGCATAATTAATATTTTATCATAACAGGGGTGATTAGTTGGACACTAAAATTTAGCCGGACTGGCTAGAAAGTTTTTGCTTCATCGGACGGAGATCGCGGATTACTTTTTAATAGCCCTCATTTTTGTACGTTCTTGCTCAGATGTACGACCCCACACACCAGGTAGTTCAGGACGCGCAAGTGCGTATTGTAAGCAGCTTTGTTCCATCGAACATTCGGCACATATAGCCTTTGCCTGTTCTATATTGGCACGGTCTATGGCAGTCCTGGCAGTAGTTGTAAATATATTTGGGGTATCACCGTTCTTAGTATCACGACACGCTCCTGATTCTTGAAGTTTCTTCCAAAAAATTTCATCAAGCGGTCTGATGGTCTCAGTTAAGTTGTCCAATGGGTTAACTTCACGCTTAACTTGTGACTGAGGTGTCGTGGTGAGCCTATCCATGTATTCCCGAACTGTTTCCCGTGCTTGGCCTTCAGAGATCATGGTTGTTCCATTCAAGATACTAATAGTACTTAACTCCGCTGGGGAGTAATCTGGTTGCTTACCGTTATTGCGTTCTGATGCTGTATCCTGAAGATAACCCACCGCTGATTGTATAGTTTTCATCTCGTACCATTCGCCGGCCTCTAGTTCGGGAACTGGCATACTCTGCTCCGGCGCAAACTGATACGTAAACACCATCAACGCGGCTAGTGCATTAACTGCGGCAGGTCTGGCCGGTCGACTTGCAAACCTGTTTGGGGGGACATCTCGGCATTCCGATCTCGATTGGCTGGTTCAGGCAAAGATTCTACCCTAGATCTGCCAAAATCAACCCCTTGCGTTGTAGCCACCGGCATTATCATAATAGGGGATTATGTATAATTTCCGCTGTATATGCAAGTCCGCAATCCGCCCCAGCACCATCTATGTTACTCAGGCGTGGCAAGATTCAAATTTTTGTCAGCCAGTTAGCATATTTGGATTTTTTGCCATGCTGGACTTGGTCGTATAGGTTGCTGAGTTTTTGGGTAATTACGCCCTGCTTGCCGTTACCGATGATTCGTTTGTCGACAGATATCACCGCCGTAATGCGTGCCGAGCTACCACACATAAATATCTCGTCGCACAGATAGAGTTCACTCCGATCAATACTGCGTTCTACGGTTTCTATGCCTAGTGCCCGAGCCAGCTCAAGAATAGAATTTCTGGTGACACCCTCCAGTATGTCTGTTGCTGGATCAGGCGTAATTAGTTTTCCATTGCGAACTACAAACAAATTAGCAACCGTACCCTCGGCAACATGGTCATGTTCGTTCAGGGCAATCGCATCATCATAGCCATTTAGTATTGCCTCGTTTTTCATCAGACTGGCATTGGCATAACTGCCGTTAATCTTGGCGCGTGGCGGTATAGCATTGTCCGATGTGCGAGTCCAGCTACTCACACACACGTCTATCGCTTCTTTGCCGTGCAAACTACTCATCGGGTAGACGTAAGCACTGAACGAATTGGTCAGACCGTGCATCTTGGTACCCGAACCGAGCTCGTCGATAAACACGGTTGCTCTAACCAAAACGTCCTCTTGCACGGTGTTGCGTCTGATCAGCTCTATCATGGTTGCCTCAAATTTTTCATAAGACCATGTTTTGATAAACCCACCAAAGTCCATAATTTTTGCCGAATCCACCAGTCGGTTGTAGTGATCGCGCAACCTAAAAATATAAAGTTTTTGTTGTTTCTCATTCCAGCAAACACCAAAAACAGTGTAGACACTCAAGCCATACAAAACCGGCGCGCTGGCAATACTCAAATTCGCATTTTCAAACGGCACAAACCTATCGCGCAAATAAACCTCTGTCTGGGTCAAATTGAGTCGCGTATTATTCATACTAAAATTGTTGGAGATAGTTGGTTGAAAACACGGTATTTTGCTGGTTAGCGATCTGCCATCGCTCCTCTGCTAACCTAACCAAAGTCTGCACTAATTCAACATTGCTGACTCCGGCCGCTCGCCAGTTATGAGCGTACAAACCGCCGGGCAATGGATTAACCTCATTAAAATAAACTATTTCTGTATTGGAATCTATTAACATGTCAACCCGCGCGATGCCCTGGCAACCTAAGGCTCGATACACGTTTAGCCCCGTGTTTTCGGCTTTTTTGTATAGTTCGTCGCTCAATTTTGCCGGCAGTTCACTGTAGCCTTGCGCTCCCTTTGTTCCGCCCTTTTTTCCACCTTTGCCTCCTTGCAGATATTTGGTATCAAAGTCAAAAAAGTCTTCTGGCTTAGTCAGGGGGCGTTC
The DNA here is from genome assembly GCA_964349985.1 of uncultured Candidatus Saccharibacteria bacterium. Classification (GTDB taxonomy): domain Bacteria; phylum Patescibacteriota; class Saccharimonadia; order Saccharimonadales; family CAYGIR01; genus CAYGIR01. Next base: position 75 of record CAYGIR010000040.1, on the reverse strand, counting down.
CAGCAATGCCGGTTTGAGCGTTTCGTTACCCATAATTGGCAAGGTTACCTCGATCAAATTTGGAATTTCTTCTTC
>CAYGIR010000039.1:0-8766 GCA_964349985.1 uncultured Candidatus Saccharibacteria bacterium | reverse complement strand
TTTACGGATGGCAAAGATAATTTGCTTGAATATAATAAAAGTTTTGCTCCCATGACTAAAGGTGATTTAAGTGCAAAAAGTGACGGTACACCACGTCTAAAAGCTAGTTTTGACAAAGCCAAAGACGCCGCCATGACAGTGACAGATCCATACAGTGAATCTGCTGTAACACTTACACCAAAATTTTCCACCGGTTTGGGCAAGCAAGATCAAAACCAAATTGTTTATAGGCTGGGCGACTTGAAGGGCTACCTGGTTTATACCTCGCGTATTTCTGGCGTCAAAGAAGACGTATTGCTAAATGAATATGATAAAGATGAACTAGTGCTCAAATATTCTATCACCATGCCAGAATCCATTGAAGCACGTTTAGAAATAGACGGCTCCATAGGGTTTTACGGCTCAGACTTACCGATAAACGGTCAGGTTTCTACCGGTGGTGACAAAGACGCCGAATTATTAGAAAAAGCTCGCAAGAATTCTTCTAAGACTAAATTATTATTTACTATACCCAGACCGGTAGCGGTAGAAACAAACAAAAAAGTGTCTAGCTTGGGTTTGCAGTTTTCACTAACAGGGAATGCTTTATCCCTAAAAGTTAATGGTTTAAAAAAAGCTAACTACCCATTAAGTATTGACCCCAGCGTATACGTAGAAACTGCCAAAAAACTAATGCAAGGCAATAATGAAAGCAACATAGATTTTGATGTATCAAACGAGTTGATCCAAAAAAGCCAAACCACTGGCGCACGTATCGAAAGCTGGACGGATACAACCGATATGAATACAGATGTTTGGGATCAATCTACGACCGCCGCCGCTGGTTATGTATATCGGGCAGGGGGCAGAACCGGTCGAATAATGCCCAGAATTATAGGATCTAAAACTTCTGCCAGAAGTACCGATGGCACAACATTTACCATGGATATGCCAGCGGTTAGACCAGCTGGGGATTTGTATGTGGCTTTAATGTGCCATGATGGTTCGGGAACAAACGTTGTACCACCGGGTGGCTGGACTGAATATGCTGATCTACGCGAACACGCCGCTTATTATAAGGTCGGAACAGATCAAGGTGGCGGTAACGAATCTGCCACCTATGCGTGGACAGGTGCTAGCGAGGAATGGGCAGGAGTAATTCTTAGAATATCCAATTTTGACCCAGCCGATATTGTGAGCGGAACAGCGGGAACTGGCAGTAATGGTAGCGCCGCAATACCAATATATCCAACAACCACCCCTGATAAACAGGGTTCGTTAGTGTTACGGGCTTCGGGTTTTAATAATGATGTACCACCCGCAATTAACTGGAGTCCAATTACAGATCATAGTGGGGTTATAGCGGGTAATAGTGGAGGTGCTAATGACTGTGGTTTTACTTCAGACATATTGGATTCTCCGCCACTATCAACCGTGGCTACAGGTACGGCTACACTTAATAGTACGGCTGGTATCAGTGATACATACGGCGCCAGCACGATTGCTATAAATGGTATTACTGCCACTCCGGCCGTTCAATCAACCGTTCAATGGGCGCAGTTCAATACCACCACTAACGCTATCGAAAGCCCTAATCCTGGCAATGGTGTCTGTTCTGGTTGGTGTAACAACAGTGCTTATAATTTGCCAGAGGGTAGAGTAGGTATGTCATTCGTGTCTTACAATGGCTTTTTGTATGCCATTGGTGGCTCGTCGGATGGGGCAAATGCTAATAATAAAAATACGGTTTGGATATCCAAACTTGGTGCCAATGGTGAACCAAGCCTATGGCATCCAACTGGCGGTACACCAACATACTGGTACGCCTCAACCAATACATTAACTACGGCTTTGGCTTATGGTTCGACAGTCGCGTATAATAATAGGTTATATTTACTTGGGGGTAGAAATACCAGTGGCACGAGTCTAAGTGATGTTAGGGTCGCTGATTTATTGCCAAATGGAGACATAGGTACATGGTCTACGACTGGCATGCAAACGCTACCCGATGTACGGCATGGACATAGTGTGCATATATACAATGACACAATGTATTTAATAGGCGGTAATAGCGGTGGAACACTCAGAAACACAGCATATTATAGTAAAATCAACAACAATGGCACTATGAATACCTGGACGGCTACTAGTAGTTTTGCGACTGCTAGAACCTCACTAGGTGGTGTTATGTCAGGCGTATGGGGTGGCTATGTCTACTTGGCTGGTGGTTGCACGGCAGTTAACGGTACAGGAACGGGTTACTGTACCACAATAGGTCAAGATGTACAGATTGCTAGTATAAATGCTGACGGTACATTATCGGAATGGAACACAGTACTAGGGCTTAGAAATCAACGCTTTGGATATACTTTTATAGCTTGGCAAAATGGATTATATAGATTTGGTGGCTGTTCACGTCAGGATACTACAACTGGGGACTGTTATGCTAGCCACATAGCTACCCAATACGGTGTTGTCAATCAAGATGGCGATGCAAGCACGGTATCCAGCTCTGACCCAGACGGCTCGGGTACTTGTGTAACGCCTAATTGGTATAATTGTGATCTTCCTCCCGCCGGCGAAGGGGCAGGTCAAGGAGGTCAGATGAGTAGTGTGGTAGTAATAAATAATGGATTTTTGTATGTTATTGGTGGTTGTCATAATACCGTTTCTGGATCGGAGTGTTATAGTGCTTTGTTTGGTGCTCAAATGAGTGGAAATACTTCGTATGGGGCATTATCTTCAACAGGTACAATTGTTAGAGCGGCGTCTTGTACGGGGACATGGGTAGGTGCTTGGTGCGTAGATAGTACGGACCCTCTTAATGGTGCTGCTGGTCTTGGAGCGGCTGGGGGCGCGGTTTTTGATAACGTAGTTTATATTATTGGTGGTACAACAGGCAGTGATTGGCAGGCAAATGTTTGGCGAGTTGGGTTTAATGCAGACGGGTCATTAAATGGCACTTGGACGTCTCAAACACTAAATAGTTTGGGGTTAAGCGGTACAGCTGATGATGAACGTGGATATTTATATGCTTTTACTAGAGCCAACCCTTCAGCAGTTGCAACTAATCCTGGTAATTTATATATACTTGGTGGTTGTCGTGGCGCAAATGTTACGGACAATAGTATCACTTGCACCAACTATTACACGGAGGTTATTAAGTGTAATATTAATACTTCTGGAGTGCCAAATACCTGCACTACTACAAACCAATTACAGATTGATTCGGACGATGTTAACAGTGGTAGCCAGCCTCTTGGTCTTATGGCAGGTGCTATGTATGCTAATAGGATATATTTGGTCGGTGGTGCTTGTGCGGTAGTTGGCTCTGATCCAAATGCCCCTTGTGGCTCAAATTATGCCGCTAATAGGCGGGACACTATATATGCACGCATAGATGACAGTAATAATATTGTTGCCGACGGTGGTAGTATTTGGAAAATCGCAACTGGCAAGATGAGCCCTCAACGGCAACGCGGTAGTTCGTTTGGCTATAACGGCTATATTTATTCATTGGCGGGGTATAATAGTGCTGGTACTTTGAATGATTTGTTGTTTGCTAAAATAGATGTCAGTACTGGTGATTTTGGTGATTTTAATAGTTCGGGTGTGGTAGTTACTCAACGATGGGATTTGAGAGCTATTGTTAGTAATGGTTATGTATATGCTATTGGAGGGTGTGCGGTGGGTGCTCCTGGTGCTTGTGATGATTTCCAGTGGGAAATACAAACTTTTCAGCTCTACAATAACAATAGTGGGGCACCAGTATCATTTACGTCAGCCGGCGATGATACTTTTGCGGCTGATACGGATCGATGGGGCGCGAGTGCGACTGTTTTGAACGGCTATATTTATGTAGCTGGAGGTTGTATTAGTGCAACTGACTGTACAAATGCAACCAATAATGTCCAATACGCGCCTATTAGTACGGTTGACGGTAGTGTCGGTACGTGGGCAAGTGCTACGAATGTTTTGCCAGGTGATAGAACTTGGGGTCAGTTAGAAACAGCGGGGGGTAGTCTGTATTATTTGGGCGGTCAGGACGATACTGCTACCAACGAACAGTCAACTATTTACTACGCTTCGACATTTTCAAGCGGAAATATTACTGGTGCTTGGTCTACGGCGAGTGGTGGCATTGGTGATACTGCCAGTCAGGTTGCACAGGAAAGAACCAAATTTAGTTCGTCTGTATGGAATAATCGTATTTATGTAGTAGGTGGTTTAAATGTTTCAGCTACCGCAACTAACACCGTATATATAAGTCCTCAGCTGAATTCGGGTGGCAACATAGTTGCGGACAGCTGGACATCCGATACTGACACTTTGAATGTTGCTAGAAGTGGCAACATGGTCGTTGCTTATGCTAATAATCTCTATAGTTTTGGTGGTCATGACGGCACATATTATTTGGGTGATTCCCAATTTGCCAAAATAAATCCAACCGACGGCACTATAAGTACCTGGAGTTATACTACTAGTTTGCCTAGCCATCTTCAGCAAGGTGAAGCCTTTGCTTCTAATGGCTATATGTACATACTAGGTGGACGATCTGCCACCGCTACTTGTTTACCAAATACTATAGTTGCTCCAATTAGTGCCAATACCACAATTGCTAGTGGCAACAACCCCACCGGTGTTGGTGAGTGGTACGAAACTAATCAAAAATATACGGGTGATCGGTATGGTGCGGCCGTAACATATTCAAATGGAAAGGCGTTTGTATTGGGAGGAGGTTGTTCGGCGCCACTTGCAACCACCAGACACTACTATGCGACACTTAAGTCCCAGCCTCAGATAGCAAAATACTCTCGCATGATAGACACCGACACCGATGTGTTTCCAACAAAATGGTTGATGAACGGTTTGGATAATTCAATTGGAGCCAAGTGGAATATGCGTTATCGAAGTATGACCGATATTGACGGTGATGCTACAGATTGTGTAACCGCTATGACAGCGTGGGGGCAAGAAACTAATTTTGGCGTAGTGACTCTGGGTAATCCAGCAACGTATACCCCATTGGACGGCAGCGGCACTAACACTAATTGTGCTCGCTATTTCTATTTCTCAGTTAGCATAGACAGCTCTCAAGCCTTCGGATATCCCGAAGACGTTACTCGTGGACCAACCATTGCCGATTTGTCGTTATTTTTTACAGCTGATCCATCAAAAAGATTAATACATGGCAAAACATTTACAGGCGGTCTCCAACAACCCCTAGATACTCCGTTCTAAACCCCTGTAATGAATGTTGTGCTTAAGTCTAAAACCGGAACAGACTAGTTCTATAATTTAGTGGTAGAATAAGAAACATATGGGGAATAAAATATTAACCTCGTGGCTAGATGATGACCCACGGTTGGAGGCACTTAGTACGCGCCTCGATAAACAATCGACTAAACCATACTTACGCGAAATTACTCGTTCCCAAAGTGGCTCAGACCGAGCAAAAACGATTTTGTCTGAAAGAAAGGTAGCTATAAAAGAAGCAAAACCGTTTGCGGCTGAACTGAGTCGGCCTGGAGAGAGGGAAGCTTTGCCTAATTCCCGTAAAGTGCATATTTCACTCAATCTTAGTCTACCTAAAGTGAACTTGCGTAATATTAGTATTCCAACTCCGCACGGCAAACACGTTATAGTAGGACTAGCGGGAGTGGCTGTCATTACTCTGAGTATACTAGGTGTTAAGGTATTCTCCACAAAACCAGCAAAAGACGTCAAAATTGAGCCGACAACAGCAAACAGTGTCTTAGCCGATAGTACGCAGAAGCCAGAATTCGATACTATTACTCCAGATAATAAAGACGCAGAGTCATTGGGCGGATTAGCAAAAATCAGTCCGCCAGGCAATGAACCCGTCTTCGCGTTCGTTGATACTATAGATAATATTCAAATCAGATTGACGCAGCAAAAATTGCCTACAAAGTTTATCTCTAATCCAGACGAGGAAGTCAAAAAACTTGCCGAAGGTTATAGTGCCCATGAAATCATCAACGGAACTACAACAAAGGCCTATCTTGGGGTTGATGTAAGTGGCGCCCAATCAGTAATCTTCCATAAACAAGGATTACTGGTGTTTATTGGGTCCAAACAGAAAATAGCCAAGGACAAATGGGCCGAGTACATAAATAAGCTTCAATGAATGCCAATACAAAAGGGCTAGTATTATCAAGCTAGCTATGCCAACAGCTACACGGGTTGTTGAAATATTCACCATGCAAGTCCAATCCTTATTGCTGTGTGTGAAATCAATATTGTGCGACATAGTTATTTTATAAAAAATTGGGTTGTCGTAGTACTCGCTCTTTCCAATAAATGTTTACCGATAGGTTAATAAATGGTAGTCTTAGAAGTAAATAAGGGTAGAAGATTTATGAGTGAGATTATAGCGGTATTGAACCAGAAGGGAGGAGTTGGCAAAACGACTACCACCGTTAATCTAGCTACTTATTTGGCAAAAATGAATAAGTCTGTACTGATCGTTGATGCTGATCCCCAGGGGAATGCTACGGGTGGACTTGGTATTGATAAGCAAGCTGAAGTTACAACTTACCAGGCATTACTTGGTTTGGCCCAGCCAGAGTTGGCTATTCGTGAAACAAGTCAGGCGGGTGTAATGATCATGCCAGCAAATACCAATCTAGCCGCGGCAGAAACAGAGCTTATGAACCAAGCAAGCAGGGAAACCAAATTAAAGGATATCCTGCATGGATTACAATTTGACTATATATTGATTGATTGTCCGCCAGCGCTCAGTTTGCTTACTATCAATTCCTTGGTTGCGGCAAATTGGTTGTTGGTACCAGTTCAGGCCGAATATTATGCCATGGAAGGTTTAGGGCAATTGATGGAAGTATTTCAGCGAATCAAGCAGACCATGAATCCGACTTTGAATTTGTTAGGGGTTCTTATAACAATGTATGATAAACGTACAAGTCTGTCAGAACAAGTCTCTGGTGAGTTACAAAAATATTTTGGTAATAGTATGTTCGTTACCAAAATTCCTCGGAACGTGCGACTAGCTGAAGCACCAAGCTATGGCAAGACTATCCATGAACACGATAAATGGTCCAAGGGCGCGCGGGCGTATAAACAATTTGCCAAGGAGGTACTAAAACGTGTCCAAGATAAATAAATTAGGGCGAGGTTTGGAGAGTCTGCTACCGATGGATTTTGATAAAAGTTTACTATCAAATGATGAACGAATACAAAATTTGTTCATTACGGATATACAGGCAAATCCAGATCAGCCTCGCAAGAATTTTGATGAACAATCATTAAACGAATTAGCAAACTCTATAAAAGAGCACGGTGTATTGCAACCCATTATCGTATCGCCAAAAGGTACGGGTCTGTATGAGATTATAGCCGGAGAACGTCGCTGGCGGGCATCACAAATCGCGGGACTCAAGGCAATACCCGCCGTAGTAAGAGAGAAAGCTGAACTGCAACGTCTGGAAATAGCCCTTATAGAAAACGTCCAACGGGTTGATTTATCACCGCTGGAACAAGCGACATCAATAGAGCATCTGCATGAACAATTTAATTTGAGTTATGAACAAATAGCCCGCAAATTGGGCAAGGCCTCATCAACCGTGAACAATATTGTGCGACTATTGCAATTACCCGATGCCGCGCGCAAAGCATTACAATCCAATAATATTACAGAAGGTCACGCCCGAGCTATCCTTGCACTCAAGGGCTCGCCACATTTACAGAACAGGTTGCTGGAACTTATCCAGGCACAAGCTTGGTCGGTTAGGCAGGCAGAACAGTTTGTGACCGCGCACAAAGAAGGGCTCAAGTCATCCAGAGCCGTTAGCCAGCGAGCCGTAAAAGAAACAGCAGAAACAAAAAAACTTGGTATAAAACTCAGAACAAAAGTAACGATACATCACACTGCCAAAGGCGGTCGCCTAGAAATTCACTTCATGAATGATGCCGAACTCGCCGAACTATACGATAGACTCAATAATTAAGGTATGGGGTTTATGGGCCAGTCGGGTTCTATCACAAAAAGCTCTTGAAACTGCTAACGGGGAATATACGGACTGATAGTTTGCCAACGATATCATTGGCAGGAACGGTACCAAAGGCACGTGAATCCAGAGAATTAGTACGATTATCTCCACATACGAACACTTCGTCAAGGGGTATTACTAAGTCAATATTACCAGTGGTAAGAGTCGCGATATTTTGAGAAAATTCATGATTGATATCCGGATTAAAGCCCTCAGGATGTGACTTATTATATATGGTGATTTGCCCATCCCTTACAACCACTCGTTCACCAGGTAGTCCGATAACTCGCTTGATAAGTTGTTTGTTGTGTGCGTTGCCAGCTTCAAATAGCCCTCTCTCTATGAACACAATTATGTCGCTACGATGGGGGATGTAAGGTTTGTCAGTAATCCTGGATATCGTACGGGGCAGCTTCCAAACTATCAATCGATCTTGATTCTGAAGTGTTGTTTCCATGCTAGGGCCATCAACCTCGTAAGACTGAAAAATAAACGTCGTTAGTAAAATGGCTATAATGGGTGCGGCTATCAGTAGAGCTATGGTTGACAGCGCGCCACCAAACCGATTGGAAGGGTTACCAACCTGGATATTGCCCGTTGTATCTGTTGTCTCGGGGGCTATAGCTGGTATAATAGGATTCTCTGGCATTCAGCACATTACTATATAGGATTTTGAGGGTTTTATATATAGCAGTTTATCTGAAGGAGAGGTACCTGAAGGTACATCGACCTGTCCGCCCGTCTGTCTGTCAGAATGACG
>CAYGIR010000038.1:0-9187 GCA_964349985.1 uncultured Candidatus Saccharibacteria bacterium | reverse complement strand
ATTCTACTCCAATCACCTCTGTTAGTCAATTATGATTGTTTGAGAGAGGAATCTTCAGGAAAGTTTTCATCATAAATATCATCGGGCGTATTACCATCACCAAATACATCATCCAGACTACTTATCAATACCTCACGTGGCCTATTGCCATCGGCATGACTGATTATCCCTTGTTCTTCCATAGTCTCAATTAGTCGAGCGGCCCTGCCATAACCAATACGTAATCGACGCTGTAAAAGACTAGTACTGGCTTTGTGACCTTCAATCACCGCTCGTACCGCGTCGCGATACATATCGTCATCTACATCCTGTCCACCATAATCCGCTACTATTCCCCCCTTACCGTTAAGCTGGACGGGTTGACTCACTACCTCGTCATCGTACTGTGGCGGACGTTGCATGCGAATGAAATCATTGACTTTCAGGGCCTCGGCGTCTTCTATCAAGGCGGCTTGCACACGACGAGGTTTAGGATTATCCGCCGAAGTAAGTAGCATATCTCCCATGTTCAATAATTTCTCCGCGCCGATCTGATCTATGATAGTCCGCGAGTCAACCTGACTGGTAGTTGTAAATGCGATCCTGGCTGGAACATTGGCTTTAATCAGACCGGTTATAACATCAACACTGGGGCGTTGAGTTGCCAAAACCAAATGAATACCAACCGCTCGTGCCTTTTGAGCAATACGGACTATCAATGACTCAACGTCCCGCGCCGCCATCATCATAAGATCAGATAACTCATCTATCACGATAACAATATATGGCATACCTTCTTCTTTTTTGAGATTATTGTACTCAACAATATTGCGACGATTAACCTCACTCAATGTACGATATCGACGCTCCATTTCGGCTACAGTCCACTTGAGCGCGCTAATGCACTTTTCTGGTTCTGTGATAACTGGAGTGAGTAAATGCGGTATGTCATCATAGGGCTTCAGCTCTACTTGCTTGGGGTCAACTAATATTAGCTTTAGATCAGCTGGGCTATTTCTATATAACAGGCTAGTCAAAATGCCATTTATCATGACGGACTTACCAGATCCGGTTTGTCCAGCGACCAATAGATGAGGCATGCGAGCTAAATCGCCAAGAACCGGCTGGCCAGATATATCCTTGCCAATGACAAAACTCAGTGGACTAGTGGCTTCATTCCATTCGCGGGTTTGCAAAATAGAACTTATTCGCACGGTTGCCGCTTTGAGATTTGGAACTTCTATGCCAACGGCTCGTTTACCAGGGATAGGTGCCTCTATGCGAATAGAATGCGCGGCTAGATCCAACGCTAAGTTATTCTCCAGAGCGGTAATTTTGGTCAACTTTACCCCTGTTGGCGGTTTGAGTGTAAATTGTGTCACCCGTGGACCAATGTTGGCACCTTCCATCTCTACGGCTATATTAAAATTGGCCAGAGTTTCCTTGATGATCTCGGCATTGCCCTCTACATCACCCGCGTCCGCTTTATCTTGTTTTTGAATTAATAGATCCAGACCCGGCAATTGCCAATCCGGATCGCTGGCGGTGGTTAATGCCTGATGATTCTCAGTGGGGCTTAATTTTTGAGCACTATTTTTGAAGCTACTCATGCGAGCTGACTCTCTGTTAGCGTGATGTTCTACCGGCACACCTTCATTCATTTTGAAGCCTTGCTCTACGGCCCTGGCTTTAAGGTTTGCGAGATCCGTGTCTTCTTCTTGGGGTTCACGTTTGAATATTTCAAATATTTTTAAGAGAACACGGGGCGAAATACCAAATGTCAAAAAGAACAGTAGCAAAGCGAATACAAAAAACATAATAGCTGCCGGTATTTTGTCTAACGCATTTAAGGCAAGTGTGCCAAAAAATTGACCGACTCTACCACCATGACCACTACCAAATTCGCCATCTGATAATTTGGTGGAAAAACTTACCTCTAACCAACTGGCACTCATAGCAACGAATGCTAATATACTAACGAATTTGGCAAGAGGTATTTGCCTATCTTCGTTAGTAAACTTTATAACACCAAAGAACACTAGGGTAAGTGGAACCAAAAACCCGCCCCAACCAAGTGCCCAATAAGCGGCATCAAACAAATTCTTTGGTAAAGGCCCACCGGTACCAAAACCACCCAGTAATACAAATATGGCCGCTAAAAACATCAAGATTGCACCGGCCAACGGCCAAAAAGCCGACTTTTCGCGGTATTCTATTTCTTGCGCTCTTTTCTTTCTGGTTTGTTTTTTCTTTTTAGCCATAACTTATTTGTCTTATTATATTACTTCTGAACGTCAGTTGGAAGAGGTGGTGGATCACCAATCTCATATTTTTTTTTGATTTGCTTGATTTCATCAAGAATCTTTAGGTATCCGTCATCTTGAGCAGCTAATACCCCGTATCCGTCATGCCGCTCAACCGCCTCGTCAATAAACCTTTCTCGACGCACAATCGCGTCCAGCAAATCGACCCTCAGCCCACCAGCCGACCAATCTTTACCAGCCTCACGACGAAGCAAGTTATCCTGATAATGCTGGCTAGTAACACCGGTGTCTGTTTCTATCATAGCCAGTATTATAGCAAAAATTACATCATTTGTCAACGATTCAATCTGTAAAATGTATGTGACTTAATCGGTGCGGGCATCCTGCCCTAAGAGCCTGGAACGCATTTCCTGAAAACGTTTTTGTTGGTCAGCAGCAATTTGTTCTGGTGTCGGGGGCTGTGGTACATCCGATGGATGTTGCTGAGCTAATTTAGCATTAGTCGATACATTTAGACCTTGTGGCTTGCCACTTCCAACTGATGAAATTATATTGACTACAGGTATCACTATGGGGCTACCGCCAGTGTGTTCAAACAAGAAATGGGTGATATGGTCTTTGAGCTCGGCCTTGAATCTATCCAGATCAATGCGCTTAAAACGCTGTTGAACCGCCCGTTTTAGTTCGATACGAAAAGTATTCATTAATTCTTCATTATCACGCATATATATAAAACCTCGGCTAATGATATCTGGACTGGTTAGTAATTGACCAGTTTTTTTGTCTAATGTTAAAACGACCGCTACCAGACCCTCCTCTGCCAACATCAACCGATCTTTTATGACTACGCCGCTGACCAGCGCTCCGGTTTGATCAACCAAAATAGTACCGGTTGGCACTTCACCAATGATCTCCATTTTGTCTTGAGTTAAAGCTATAACCTGTCCATTGTCGGCATTAACGGTGTTTTTGCGGGGGAAGCCCTCTTCTACCGCAATCTCTATGTGTTGTCGTTTAGCCGTAAAGTCACCATAAATGGGAACAAAGAATTTTGGCTTAGTCATCCGTAGCATATCTTTGTATTCGTCAATACTAGCATGTCCAGACACGTGCAAGGGTCCGCAACCATCTATTTCACGCGTTTCATGCCTAAATACATGCACGCCCTTTTTATATAAATCGTCAACCATTGAACGAATTTTGGCATCATTGCCAGAATAAGGAATAGGCGTACTAGACAAAATAACCGTATCTTGTTCTTTGAGTTTAATATTGCGGTGATCTCCACTGGACATTTTCATAAGAGCGGAGTTAGGTTCACCTTGGCTACCAGTACAAACAACGACCAGATCCTCGTCTTTCATACCAGCGGTTGCCGCGATTGGCACAAATGTGCCCTTTGGTACACGAACAAAACCATGTCTAACCGCCATCTCTAATGTACTTACCATACTGCGCCCGTCCATGGCGACCTTTTTGTTGTGGTGAACTGCGGCATTAATAATCATCTGAACACGATTCATATTAGTCGAGAACAAACCGACAAATATTCTACCTGGGGCTTGATCCATGATGTCCTTGAAGCTTGATTCAATAGTACTTTCGGATGGAGTACGGCCGGGTCTTTCGGTGGTTGTACTCTCTGATAAAAGTGCCAAGACACCCTCATTACCCAGTTGTTCAAGTCGTTCGGTGTCGGAACGTTCATGATCCAAGGGATTAGGATCAAGTCTAAAATCTCCAGTATTGATGATCCTGCCGACCGGAGTATCAATCACTATACAGGTTGAACCAGGTATAGAATGCGTTATACGGACCAATTCGACAAAGAAAACACCAACTTTGAGTCTTTCATGAGTGTTTTCATTCATCATGATAGTTTTTAGCTCAAAACCATCGGGCATTGGCAGGCCAAAGTTGCCAAATATTTCTTCTACGCGTCCAATAGAAAACTTTGAACCATAAATTGGAGCCGGAAATCTTGGAACTATATGTGGCAGACCACCGATGTGATCAAGGTGACCATGCGTAATCACATAAGCGCGCAATTTGTGACGAATATTCTCTAAATAAGTAGTGTCACATATCCCGTAATTGATACCAGGCAGATCAACTCCTAAATCGTTACCGCAATCCATGATAATGGCGTCGTTCATATACTCGACCAAGATCATGTTTTTAGAACCACCCCCGTCCATGCCCCCTAGCCCAATAACCTTGAGTCGCGGACTATCATCTATAAAGTTAGCACGCTGCTTTTCTACAGATTGACTAGGGATGTCAACGTATTGGTTAAGTGTGCGGTGCGCATCATCTTGAGCTCGTCGCTGAGCACGAATAGCCGCCCCCCTAGAAGAAGTCCGCGCGCCACTATTAGTATTCCCAGCCGGTTTTGGTTTGGAGTGGTTAGTTGGGTTAGGTTTTTTTGGATTCATAGTTTCCTTTCTGAATCATTGATAATAATTATGTATTAAAATGCTGTTTAATTTGTATAGTACTGATCTTCGCCAAAATTAATGGAATGCTAGCAAAATCATCTATGATAGTTTGGCGCAAACTACCATTGTATAAAGCAGCTGCTGGGTGAAACAGAGGCAGGATAGCTCGTTGGATGTAAGTGGGTTCTTTATGATTTTTATCCACACTGCTATCTACTAGCTGTCTGCTACGCATCTTTATGCGCTGGGGTTGTCCATGTGCCTGGCTGATTTTCAACCCAGGTAGTAGCACATTCATGCTGTGCCTGCCTAGAGTGACAATCAGTTTAGGGTTAATAATATCCAGTTGCTTATATAAAAATGGTAAAAATGACGCTTTTTCTTCTGACGATGGGTCCCTATTATTCGGTGGTCTGTATTTGACTATGTTGGTAATGTAGATTTTATCACGGCTCAGCCCAATCATTGCCAACAATTCATTCAAAAACTTACCAGAAGCCCCCACGAACGGCTCCCCCTGCAAATCCTCTTGCTTGCCAGGAGCCTCACCAATAAACACGATATCAGCATCCGCATACCCTGTCCCAAAAACTAATTGAGTCGCCTGTTTCGCCAGATCAGCACAAACTCTTTCATCAATAATCTGTTGTTTGATAAGTTCTAGCTGGTCTATGTTAGTTGTTATCATCTAGAATTTGCTTTCTGTTGAACATACTTGCTGATTATTTATTCATTAATCTGAACCTATTGTTGTTTGCTGGTTCTTTTCAGCCCACGTACAAATAATCGGATACTCAAAACTATAAGAAGCATAGTGCCTAAATATTGCCAATAACTACCGGTATCCAATGCCCTAGTCACCAATAGATATGCCAAACCAATACCACCACACGCCATCATCAGCAAAGCTGGTCTGGATTTGAATTGATCTGGGGTCTTTAGCTTATTCATTGCTCGTGATTGATTGCCCCTTGCTCATTTCCCTAGCGGCTTGCTTCATACTAAGATTTAGCCGACCCTTGTCATCAATAGCAATGAGTTTGACCGTAACTAAATCACCCTCTTTAACAACATCGCTCGGCTTGTTCACTCGATCTTCGCTCATTTCACTCACATGCACGAGGCCATCCTTGCCTGGCAAAATCTGCACGAACGCGCCAAAATCCAGAATGCTGACCACTGGAACATTCTCGTAAATCGTGCCCACTTCTGGCTCGACTGTGATATCACGTACCATCTTGATAGCAGCATCGATAGATGTTTTATCTGGACTAGAAATCATTACTGTACCGTCATCTTTGATATCTATCTCAGCACCGGTTTCGGCGATAATCTTGTTTATTGTCTCACCGCCCTTACCGATAACTTCCCTGATCTTATCCGGATTGATCTTGATAGCTTCTACGCGTGGAGCATACGGGCTCATTTCTGTACGTGACGTGCTTATGGTGGACAACATATGTTCCAATATATGCACGCGTCCTTCACGACCTTGTTCTAATGCTTGTTGCAAAACAGAGACCGGCAGACCGTGGACTTTCATATCCATTTGTAGCGCGGTAATACCCTCTGATGTTCCGGTAACTTTGAAATCCATATCTCCGGCGAAATCTTCGGCATCAGCGATATCACTCAAAATATACGGCGTATCATCAGCCATCATTAATCCCATAGCAATGCCAGATACAGGGCGTTTAAGTGGCACACCAGCATCCATAAGAGCCAAACATGACGAGCAAGTTGCCGCCATACTAGTGCTACCATTTTGGCTCATTATCTCTGTTACACTTCTGATCATATATGGAAATTCTGCCTCTGAGGGCAAGACCGCGGTCAATGCCCGTTCCGCCAGATAGCCATGCCCTATTTCACGTCTTCCAGGAGAACCCAAACGTTTAACCTCACCAACCGTATAACCAGGCGCATTATAATGATGCAAATAACGTCGTTCACCTTCCCGTTCCATAGTATCAATAAGTTGTACATAGCTAAGTGGTGCCAGTGTGACCACGTTCAAAGCCTGCGTCATACCACGCGTAAACAAACTTGAACCATGTGTTCGTGGCAAAATACTAACCTCACTGGAAAGCTGACGTATCTCTGTGAGCTTGCGCCCATCGGGACGAATCTGATCCTTAATGATTCCCTTGCGAACGTCTTTGTGCAATGCCATTACAAAGGCTTCGTCATAATCGGACCGAATCGTGCCAGCATAATCATCACCGAGCTTATCTTCCATAAAAGCGTGAAAGTCGTCTTTGAGCTTCTGGACTAATTCGTTTCTCTCCGGATAAGGGGCTCTGAGCGCGTCGCCCAATTTGCCATCCACCCATTTTTCCACTTCGGATTGAATCGCTTCATCTGGCAATACCAGACTGTATTCTTGTTTTGTTACTCCGACTTTTTTAATCAATTCTTCCTGTAGTTTAATGGCGGGTTGCATAGCTTCGAAAGCGAATTGCATCGCATCTACGATCTGCTGTTCGCTGACTTCGGATGCCCCGGCCTCTACCATCATAATACCGTCTTTGGTGCCTGCGACTACTAAATCAAGTGCACCCGTGTCCAACTCCTGGGCTGTAGCAAAAGCCTTGTACTGATCATCTACAAGACCGATACGCAAACCAGCAACCGGTCCATCAAATGGTGCACCTGTCAGCATAAAGGCTGTACTCATAGCGATCATGGCCACCATGTCCGGACGAAAATCCGGGTCCATACTCAGTACCGATGCCACGCCTTGAACCTCTTGGCGATAACCCTTGGGCCACAAAGGACGAATCGGACGATCAATCAAGCGCCCAATCAGTACCGCATCATCGGATGGACGACCCTCACGCTTGATAAAGCGACTTCCGCTAACTTTGCCGGCAGCATACATTTTTTCTTCATAATCTATGCTTAACGGAAAATAATCCATGCCTTGAATTGATCGATTGCTGACCATTGCTGAACCCAAGATGACCGTATCGCCGTACCGAACCAATACACTGCCGGTGGTACGAAAACCAACTCTGCCTACCTCTAAACTCAAGGTACGTCCGCACAATTGTGTCTCTACTTTTATAACATCTTTACCAAATGGGTTTATTGTTGCCATTTATTACTATCCTTTTCTGTAAGTGTTAGGGTTCAACCGTCCCAATACTTTCGGGAAAGCTGTGCTCCAACACCTACACTTTATTAATGATTTATCAGACCTGCAGATGACATATTTCAGAAATTTAGCAGATGACAGATTTCAGACAGTTCGTGTCGCAAGTTGTCTGTAATCTTATAGCTGCTAAATTTCTGAAGTCTGTCATCTGTTCTCTATTAAATTTCCCTATTATTTTCTGAGTCCAAGTTTTTTGACCAAATTCAGATATGCCTTAGCATCTTGCTCGGCTAGATACTTGAGCAGACGCTTACGCTTACCTACCGCCTGTAATAACCCCCGACGAGCCATAAAATCATGCTTATTCACCTTGAGATGAGCCGTTAATTCTTTGATTCGTTCAGTCAAAATCCCAACCTGAACCGCCGAGGAACCAGTGTCCATCTTGCTGGTCTGTAAATCTGCTACAATCTTGCTTTTTTTCTCTGTAGTAATCATATACAACTAATTCCTTAAGTCTGTTAATCCAATAAAGAGTTTTTACAGCGTTGATCCAATACTATCACACTTTGATCTGTTAAACAAGTAGTGTAAAATCTCACCCCAAATGCGACTTTGCCGCAACTTTCGCTCGCTCAAGTGCAACCTGGCATCAATGGCTAAGTGCGAAACTCGTGGAAAGAAAGAAATTGACAAAACGTAATACGTTATATAAAATGTAAGACATGAAATACACCTCAACGATCACCAGCAAAGGCACTATTACAATTGCCGCCCCCTTGCGTAAAGTGCTTGGCTTTAAGCCTGGCCAAAAAGTCAGCCTAACTTTGGATAAGAACCGGCAAGTAGTCATTAGGGGCGGAACAAATATTGCAGATTTTGAAAAGCTACGAGATGAGATTACTAAAAAAATACCTAACCACAAAAAAGGCCTTACTGGTCAAGTACTGAAGGATGCTGTCGCTAAAGCGTGGGTTGCTAATTATCGTGATTAGCCTTGATACAATCGTAGTGCTCCGCTACTTTCTAAATGACATTCCCGAGCAAAGTACTAGATCTAAAGCAGCTATTATTGATTCAGCAACTTATGTGACAGACGTCGTACTGACAGAAATAGTTTTTGTTCTTGAAAGAGTAGTTGAGATGGAACGATCAGATATAGTACGGCTAGTTAAGGCTTTTTTAAGTCTACCGAATTTAATATATAACGATTACTTTCTGGACCAAACAATTGATTTGTACGGTGCACGAAAGTCTCTATCTTTTGTGGATTGTTATGCTGCGACTGAGGCAAGAATGTACAATAATTCACTCGTTACTTTCGATAAGCAACTCGTCAAGCACGGTGGCAGTCACGTAAAAGAATTGTAGGACTTCGCAAAACTGCCACGCCTCCTGAATCAAATCAT
>CAYGIR010000037.1:0-9248 GCA_964349985.1 uncultured Candidatus Saccharibacteria bacterium | reverse complement strand
GTTTTCGCTCGAGATAATTCACTCTGAGAACGGACGATTTTGCGTAAGTCGAGTTAAACTCGCGACCCGAAAACTGCCTGTGGCGGTTTGAGTTTTCCTTGCTTGTCCGTTTCTGGAGGACTTGCCCGAAGAAACGAATATACAGTAGGCTTATCCGTCGCCGCCTGTGGCTCGTTTGAGAGTCCTATTTCTGCAATTTTTGGTAGCGGCGACTGGGATCGAACCGGTGACCTCAGGCTTATGAGTCCTGCGCTCTAACCATCTGAGCTACGCCGCCACAAAAAATTTCAGAAACTCCTTAACTCGTTAAAGATCGCTCTAACCTCCGCTGTCCAGCGGATGAGCTACCCCGACTTGTCGGCTGTATATTTCGGACAACAGGGGTAAATATACCATGTAACCTAGCTTTTTACCAACAAAATGATAGTTATAATCAAGCCAATAGCTACGGTGAGATTGTGTACGATGTGTGCTGAAATTCTTTGAGCTAGTCGAACGCCCACGAAACCTCCAATTGCCGCCCCTGTAGCCATGATTAGACCGGCTCTCCAATTTAGTAGTCCGGCATGGGCAAAATAGATCGTTGCCACCAGTGACATCATGATGCCACAGAAATTTTTGACAGCGTTCATTTGATGAATATCTTTTAGACTGGTAAAGCCCAACAAAGCTAGCATCATTAGCCCATAGCCAACTCCAAAAAAGCCACCATATATTGCCAAACAAAATCCAGCGATGTATATCATCGGCATGGTGTGCCAATGCAGTTTGCGACGTTTCTTCTGGATTTCTAGCCATCGGTGGATCCGGGACTGTAGTGCTAGCAAAAACACCGCGGACAGCACCAGCCAGGGAGCGATGTTTTCAAAAGTCGCGGGTTCGGTGTTGACTAAAAAACTTGCTCCTATCATCGACCCGAGTAAACTGGGTATTGCCAACCATAAATATATCCGAGGAAGGTGCTTTAATTGTTTTCTGGCGGCATAGTTTGAGGTGGTTGAACCTGCCAGCGCGACGAAGCTTGCTGTTGCGTTTGCGGCTAGAGGACTAAGCCCGCCGACCAATAGTCCGGGATAAAGGATGATACCCCCGCCACCTGCCATGGCATTGATCATGCCACCAACGATACCGGGCAGAAATAATAAAAAGAAATGTTGCATTTTGTATTTTTAATCGTTCCTAGTGTCAATATACCATGTTTTATATCTGTTGACGAACTTCTGACAATTGAATACAATAATAGCAGATGATTAATGTAGCCCAACGGCGTTTGCAAATTATGAGTGGGCGAGTCCACCCGGCACTTGCAGAAGAGGTTGCTAAATTGCTTGATGTACCACTTCATACGGTTCAGCTGAGTAATTTTTCTAATGGTGAGATTAGATGTCGATTGGGCGAGTCGGTGAGAGACAGCGATGTATTTATCATTCAAGCACACGGCGCACCGAGCATCAACGATTCCATCATGGAGCAGGCTATTATGATAGATGCCGCCAAGCGTGCCTCGGCTAGGTCTATCACCGCGATTTGTCCGTTTATGGGATATGCGCGCCAGGATCGTAAGTCTGACGGACGTGAACCGATTACCGCCAGGCTGGTGGTAGATATT
Organism: uncultured Candidatus Saccharibacteria bacterium; assembly: GCA_964349985.1. Classification (GTDB taxonomy): domain Bacteria; phylum Patescibacteriota; class Saccharimonadia; order Saccharimonadales; family CAYGIR01; genus CAYGIR01. Next base: position 7,639 of record CAYGIR010000037.1, on the reverse strand, counting down.
TTAGCTCAAGCAGGTGCGGATAGAATAACCAGTATTGACCTGCATGCAGGGCAAATTCAAGGATTTTTTGATGGGCCGTTTGACCATTTGATTGCACGCCCAATTCTTTCTAATTATGTGAAGAAGAATTTTAAATCTGGCGAGTTAGTGATTGTTTCACCAGACGCCGGGCGCGTAAAATCTGCCGAACGCTATGCGTCTGACCTTGATTGCGAAATTGCTATCATACACAAACAGCGTTCAACTCGAGTTAAAGATAGCGTGGAAGCGCGTTATTTGATAGGTGATGTCAAGGATAAAATCTGCATAATTACTGACGACATGATTGATACTGCTGGCACCATTTGTACGGCGGCTGATTTGCTGGCGGAACACGGTGCCAAGTCAATCTATTGCGTAGCCACGCACGGTGTATTATCTGATCCGGCACTGGAGCGCATAGAAAAATCTGCATTTTCAAAAGTTATTTTTACGAACACTTTACCCTCTGAAACCGTTGCGCAATCTGACAAAATAGTTGTGCTATCTATAGCACCGTTAATTGCTGATGCTATTGCCGCTATATTTGCTGGAAATAGTTTATCCGCGATTTTTGACGGCAAAAATCAATTTTAGCAATGACGAAAATTATTACTTTACCAGGGCTGATAGATCCGCATGTGCATTTGCGGGACCCGGGGCAGACTCACAAAGAAGATTTTTTGACTGGTACGAGCGCCGCTTTGGCAGGCGGATATACGACCGTGTTGGACATGCCTAATAATATCGATCCGGTTTTTACGGTCGATAGACTGCGAGCAAAGATTGCACTTGCCAAACAAAAAGTAGTTTGTGATATCGGTTTTTATTTTGGTAGTCAGGGCGATAATTTGGATCAATTTGCCGAAGCGTCCGAGTATGCCGTTGGGCTTAAGTTGTATCTAAATCTTACCACCGGTAATTATTTGATGGATCCAAGTTATCTCAAGAAAATTTATGCAACTTGGCCAGCGCATCTACCGGTGCTTTTGCATGCTGAGGAAGACGTGATAGATATTGCGGTTGAATCATTGAAAGGACTTGATCGTCCGGTTCATATTTGCCATATGCCGAGTCGTGAGATACTAGCAAAAATTATAAAAGCCAAACAGGCCGGATTGCCAGTTACATGTGGTGTAACCCCACATCATCTTTTTTTGAACGACCAAGATGCGGAGAGATTAGGAGTTTATGGGCAAATGAAACCTAGCCTAAAACCACAGACAGATGTTGATTTTTTGTGGGAGCATTTGGACGATATTGATCTGTTTGAATCTGACCACGCCCCACACACTGATCAGGAAAAACAAGAAGGCGCATTTGGTGTACCTGGACTTGAAACAACTCTGCCTCTTTTGCTGAGTGCCGAACGTGATGGCAAAATAACGCGCCAGCAAATTATAGACAAATGCCATACAAAAGCCGTGAAATTGTTTGGTCTAAAAACGGATGATTCAACAACAGTAGAAGTTGCTATGGAAGAATATGAACTATCCAATCAAGGTCTGCAAACAAAATGTGGCTGGACCCCATTCGTCGGACGCAAAGTAATTGGAAAAGTGCAAAAAGTCACACTGCGTGGTGCGGTTGTTTATGAAAATGGCAAAATTATGGCGAAACCAGGCAACGGCAAAATTATTTTTTGAATGATAGTGATTTGTAGCTATCTAGCTTTAGCCCATAACGTTTGTATACATCCTTGGTAGGCGCGCTAGTTGTAGGATGATTGTTAATATTAATTTTTTATAGAAGTTCATTTACTGTTTTTTCATCTTTGGCTTCAATTTCCAAATAAGCTGGAATCAACGGCCACCCATCAATGCTGAGTTCAGCATCGTATCTGCTTGATACAAAAACTGCGCGTCTATTTTCTTGGTAGTTACTACTTTTGTGGCCAAGTTTTTGTAGCAATTCATGAGTTTTTTCAAAATCAGAAACTTCTATCTCAAGTTCTTTGACGCCGTCTACGGCGTCAAAGCTATATTCTTTTACTGTCAGCGTAGTTTTGGAGCCATCTGTCCTAAGCCGCAGCCACGAATTAGTAGAATTGCTAATTGGATAAATAAATCTTTTAAAGTTTTGAGAAGGCTGTTTTTTAAACCCAAGATTCACAAGCAGTTTAGTAGTCGCTGAGATATCAATATCCAGTAATTTGATTTCAAATTCTGTGTTCATATAACTCTAGTTTACATGGATTGCTGGATTTCGTGGGCGAGGTTTGGGTTCCACATTGGGCCGGTGCAGGCTTGGACTAGGTCGGCGCCTGCTTTGCGGTAGTCAAAGAAATCCTTTGGGGTCATTACGCCACCAATTCCAACGATTTCGTAGTTATAGTTTTTTTGCTGGCGTAATTCAGCCATTCTTTTGACCATGTCCAGTCCGGCCCATTTAATGCCCGCTCCACACAACCCGCTGACCAGTCGTCCCTCGCCGGGTAGGGCTTGTTTGCCGTTTTTGTCATAAACTTTGGCTGGAATAGTGTTGATCAATGCCACGGCGTTTATGTACTGTGCGACTTTGGACATGATTTGTTCTAGCAATGGTTGTTGTGCAGTTGTAAAGTAGCCAAGTTTGATCATTAACGGAGTATTTCCTATTACCGCGCGAGTTCGTTCGCAGATACCAATGACCGCCTCGGGCGTATAACAAACAATACCTTCTCCAATTACATTTGGACACGATAGATTAAGCTCAATAATTTTTGCCCCCGCCTGAACGGCAAGTTTTGAGGCATCGGCAAAGTCTTGCCAAAAGTCCTCGGATTTCATCCCCTCTGTAGCCGTCCCAAAAGTGCTTGCCACCATAACTTGACCCTTGTGTGCAGTGGCGACGGCCTTTTTCATATCATCCATCCAAAAATCCGGTCCTCTGCCTGGGTTGCCGAATGAATTTGTAATGACTAGTTTGCTAATATCTGTCGGATAATCATCGGCCATTGTTAGACCGGCATCAGCTTTTTCTAAACTGACATCGCCATCAGCATCAATGGGAATGACGTTTGGAAATAGGTTGGCAGTAAAAGGGACGGTGCGCATGGTTTTGTAATGGACAACATCATAGCCCCAGTCAAACGCCGCTTTGACGTGTTTGCTGGTTGGCAGGGGTCCAGCCGCGATACCAAAGGGCAAATAGAGCGGGAAGCCGAGAAAAGAAAACGTGGGTTCACCCAAACGAATTAGCTCGGGTATTTCATCAAAAAACGGCCCATCATCAAAATTTTGATCAAAAGTTTTGGCTGGGTCATAGAAGAGTTGCACCATGTTGCTTTTTAGAATAGCATAGATACTTAATGATACGGACTAAATACAATGGCTAATGCAGCTAAAGACAGATTCTTCGTATCAATTGATGTTGATACATTGGATGAAGCCAAAAGGTTAATGGATTCTTTGGTCGGCATTGTTTCATATGTTAAGTTCGGACTACAGCTTGCCACACGAGAGAGCTGGATTGCTGGAGTTGAAGCCGCACATGAGAGAAACTTCAAAGTTTTCTGTGACAGTAAATTCAAAGATATACCTAATACGGTTGAACATGCAGCATATTCAATGACCCAGCATCGTCCGGAATTTTTCACAGTCATGGCGGACAATAGCAGCGAAGCCCTTGTTGGTATACGTAATGGCGCAGACAGGGCGGCCGGTGAATTGAAAGTAGATGCACCAAAGATTATTGCCGTAACGGTACTTACATCTATAGATGCAGACGAGTGCATGCAAATTTACGGCGGTGACGTGCAGGCCAAAACAAAACTGTTTGGGACAAAAGCCATGCAAGCGGGACTTGATGCGATTGTTTGCTCTCCGCAGGAAATTGAACTATTTCGCAGTGATGAAGAATTCAAAAATACGTTAATCATTACACCAGGAGTTAGACCTTCATGGGCTGCTACTAACGACCAGAGTCGATTTGCATCACCGGGCGATGCCATAAAGTCTGGTGCAGATATGTTAGTTATTGGTCGCCCTATCACACAACCACCAGCGGAAGTTGGCTCAGTGAGAGTAGCGGTAAAAAGAATAATCGAAGAAATTGAGGAGGCAAGTTTGTGAATATTGAAGACACAAAGATTGACCTAGCTACTTCGCTTGCAACAGTGGGTGCACTAAAATTTGGTGAGTTTACTCTCAAGAGTGGGATTGTCAGCCCAATGTATTTGGATTTACGGTTGTTTATCAGTTATCCAAAATTACTCAAAAAAGTCGCTAAATTATATGCTCAATCTCTCGCTTCATTGCAATACGATCGGTTGGCTGGTGTTGCTTACGCAGCACTGCCAATAGCGGGTGCGATTAGTCTGGAGCTAGAACGTCCTTGGATTTTTTTGCGCAAAGAAGCTCTCAAAAAAGCCTATGGTTTAGAAAAAAGCCTGGAGGGCGAATATAAAAAAGGTGAAACTGTTGTGATGATTGAGGATCTGGTTACCAAAGCAACGTCGCTCCTGGAAGCAATCCCTCCAATTGAGGAGCATGGTTTGGTTGTTAAGGATGCTGTGGTGTTGATTGATTATGGCAAAGGGGCGCGCGAGAACCTAAGGGCCAAAGGATATAATTTGCACGCCTTTATGACGATGCGTGAGGTCATTGAGATCATGAAAGACGCTGGCAAAATTGACTCTGCCAAATACAAACAGTGTCTTGATTTTATCAATGCTTAGTTAGGCTTTTAGACTTTGAAAATGTAGTCCAGTAATGCCATGCGGACGTAAAGCCCGTTTTTGACCTGTTCGAAATATTTTGCTCGCGGGTCGGAATCTACCGCTACGTTGATTTCGTTCACTCGAGGAAGCGGATGCATAATAATAGCATCTTTTTTCATTTTTTGTGCTATTGGAAGTGTTAAAACAAAACTATCCTTGACCGCCATATAATCTTCTATCAATTTGAACCGTTCTTTTTGCACCCGTGTCATGTATAGCACATCAATTTCTGCAATAATATCTTCCCATGAATCATGGGTAGTGAACTTAACGCCACTTTTATTCAATAAATCTTCATATTTTTTGGGTAATCGTAAACTTGCTGGTGATATGAGATAAAGTTCGACATCGTAGATAGCTAGAAGCTGTAGCAATGAATGAATAGTTCGTCCATTTAGTAGATCACCAACCAGTGCGATTTTGAGTCCATCAATTTTACTCTTGCACTGTTGAATTGTGTAGAGGTCGAGCAAGGCTTGGGTGGGGTGTTCACCCGCACCATCTCCGGCGTTAATAATGGGTACGCGCGAAACGCTGGCCGCCCGTTTGGCGGCTCCGGCCTCTGGGTGGCGCAAAACGATTGCATCGGCATAAGTACTGATAATAAGTATGGAATCCTCCAGTGTTTCACCCTTGATGGCCGAAGAAAACTGCCCAGCGTTTTCGGTGCTTATTAAATGTGCTCCCAGATTTTGAACTGCTGTTTCAAATGATAAACGAGTACGAGTACTGGGCTCGTAAAATATTGTGGCTAGCGTTAAGTGTTGTAATGGTTGCGGATATTCTGCCAAAGGCATGTGGGCAAAACTATCAGCGCGGGCAAATAAATCATCCAGCAAATTTTTGTCCAAAAACTGTTTGACCGAAAGAATATGTTTCATAAAACTTTACTTAGGGTAAAGCAAAATGCTGTTAACTACAACCTTATTCCCATTCGGTTGTGGCAGGAGGCTTGGGGGTTAGGTCTATTAGGACTTGGCTGATTCCGGATACTTCATTCAAGATTCGGTCCGTACATTGTTTTACGAACTCTATTGGTAAATCTATCTCGGGTATCATGGGTTGAACGGTCATAAATGTCGATGTTGTTACGGGACGCAGAACGATCGTACGGTCTCCAGGTTTTTCAAAAGACAATGGTAACAGTACTACCGGAAACTGACTTATTACTTTTGCGATGTCGAACTTGCGCATTTCTTCCCATACGATTTTGTCAGCATGTTGGAGTTGCAAAATTACTTCAGGGACCAAAAATGTTGGCGTAACAGTAACTTTTTGTATAGATTTGTCGCCAAGCGCCACGGTAACACGATTTATACTTTGACTAAATTTGGCAGGTAAGAGTTTGGCGGCTTCAGCTAAACTTACCCATGATTCTGATGTTTTCATTACGATAGCTGCTTTGTGGGATCTTTCATCACCGCCAACTCCGACGTTTTTAATCGGTAGTATTTTGACATAAGTATTTTTGAAATTCTGCTCCTTCAGGTATTCAGTTATTGTATTTTCGGTTTGCTCAAAGCTATCATTACTTGTGGCATCACCTGTGCATAGGATTCTAACTGCCAGTCCAGGACCAGGAAAAGGTTGTCTAAATACTACTTCATCAGGAAGTCCTAAATGTTGACCAACTGCTCGTACTTCGTCTTTGAATAAATCATCCAGAGGCTCAATTAACATTCCGTTGACCTTCAAATCTTGAATTTCCTTTACTTGATTATGGTGTGTTTTGATAACTGCCGTTTCTGATCCGCCTTTGCTGTTGCCACTTTCTATGCGGTCTGCTGCGTTCGTGCCCTGTAACAAAAGTGCTTCAGTAAGGCCAAGTTCGGCAATCAAGCGATTCTGTACATCTACAAAAGCCTTACCAATTATTTTTCGTTTTTGTTGCGGATCGTCAACGTTCTTTAGCGCATCCAGAAATTCTTTGGAGGCATCAATCTTGACTACCGGAACCCCGGTGTGTCTCAATATCTCTACTACAGAGTCATCTTCCTGCCGCATAAGTCCATTGTCTATGTAGAACGCGTGGAGCATTTCGGGCTTAATTTCGGTTGCAGCGAGAGTGATCATGACCGAAGAATCAACCCCACCACTTACAAAGGCAATTACATGTTTATCTTTTGCAGATTCTCGTATGCCAGACCTGAGTTTGCTGACTAGTTCAGTCACCTGTCGATTGACAAAATCTTGGTCTGGTTTAAGCTTCGCGATAACCTGAAGGAAATTTTTGAATACTTGATAACCTTCTGGTGTGTCATCAAATACTTCTGGATGAAACTGTACGGCAACTTTGTTTTCGTTTGCAATAGAGCTATACACTAAAGTTCTGTCTAGTAGTTCGTGTTGGCCTAATATTTCAAATCCTTCCGGAATTTTTGAAACGAAATTACCATGTGTAAACAGTGCGCTAAATTTTGATTTTGTGTTTTGAAAAAGCGGATGTTTGGTTTCGACGTTCGTCACTGTTCTGCCGTCTTGCCTGGACGTTCCTAATACTACCTCACCGCCAAAATACGTCACCATGGCATGCAGCCCGTAGCAAATTCCCAAAATTGGGATGTTTAATTTCCAAACTGCTGGGTCAGGCATGGGCGCGTCTATTTCCTGCGAACTCGCCGGACTACCAGAAATAATTATCGCTTTGTAGTTTTTGACAAGATCAATAGCGGGCGTATTGAGGGGCAAGACTGCCGCGGGATAGCCCAATCGTTCACATGCCTTTTTGACAAGATCAACGTATTGTCCCCCAGCATCCAGCACAGCTATGCTGGACTTACGCAAAACTCTCTCATCCCCAGACCGACTCAGCCCGGCTGCTCTTCGAGTCTGAGCCTGAGGGCTCACCTCAGAGTCGAAGACAAACGGTTTTTCTTCTTCCCGCCTGTCTTTCCGACAGGACGGACAGGTCGATGTACCTTC